>NZ_JACZHU010000122.1:0-2181 GCF_020278605.1 Wolbachia endosymbiont of Mansonella perstans
TTTAATATTATGTTTCTTTCTTCACCAGACTGACCGTAGGTAAAATGTCTTGGTGCCCTGTTAGTAGAAGATTTAAAATTGGAATTTCCAAGTCCACCTTTTCCACCTTGCACTACTTGAAATTCCATCTCAGGTTTATCAAGGTCTACTATCACCTCCTCACTTTCTTCACCTATTATTTGTGTCCCAACTGGAACTTTAAGTATGACATTTTTTCCCGCTGTGCCAGATCTATCTCTGCTTGCACCACTTTTCCCATTGTTTGCTTTAATGTGTCTTCTATAACGAAAATTAAGCAAAGTATTGAGATTTGCATCGCTAACAAAAACTATGTTCCCACCTTTTCCTCCATTACCACCATTTGGACCACCAAATTCGGCGAATTTTTCTCGACGAAAACTTACGCAGCCGTCACCGCCATCGCCAGCTTTTAGATGCAATTTAACTTCGTCTATGAAGTCCATGCCAATCCACGATAGTATTTAGCACTTTCTTCCAGTGTGCTTTCTATTCTCATTAGCTCGTTATATTTTGCAAGTCTATCAGAGCGCGATAGCGAGCCAGTTTTTATTTGTCCACAATTCGATGCAACTGCTATATGAGATATCGTTGTGTCTTCTGTTTCGCCTGATCTGTGAGAAATGACGGCTTTGTATCCATTTGATTTTGCCATTTCAATGGCAGCAAAAGTTTCCGTTAATGTTCCTATTTGATTTGGCTTGATTAGTACAGCATTTGCCATTTTCTTCTCTATTCCTTTACGTATTAGCTCACAATTTGTAACAAACAAATCATCCCCGACCAATTGAACTTTGTTTCCAAGTTTTGCGGTAAGCAATTTCCAGCCTTCATGGTCATCTTCACTCATTGCATCTTCTATGGAAATTAGGGGATATTTTTCCACAAGATTGCAATAGTGTTCAGCTAATTCCTCTGAAGGAAGCTCTCTATTTTCAAATTTGTAAATTCTATTTTCATAAAAAGTAGATGAAGCCACATCAAGACCTAGTGCAAAATGATTTTGTATTGAATAACCGGCAGACTCTATAGCCTGAATTATCAGATTAATAGCCTCTTCGGTGCTTTCAACATTCGGTGCAAAACCACCTTCATCTCCTACGTTTGTGCTGTAACCCCTTTTCTTGAGAATGCTGCGCAAATTATGAAACACCTCTGCGGACATTCTGATTGCTTCACTGAAAGCTTCAGCTCCAACAGGAAGGATCATAAATTCTTGAAAATCAAGTTTGTTGTCTGCATGTATCCCACCGTTGATTATGTTAGTGAGTGGAACCGGCATAACACTTGCTTGCTCCCCCCCTAAATATTTATATAGTGGCATTTTGAAACTGTTTGCTGCTGCTTTTGCAACGGCAAGGGACACCCCTAAAGTTGCATTTGCTCCAAGTTTTGATTTGTTTTGCGTTCCATCTAGCTCTATTAAAGCCTTATCAATCACATCCTGGTTTGCTGCATTCATGCCAACAATTTCATTTGCTATCACTCCATTCACAGATTGAACAGCTTTCAGCACTCCTTTACCGTAATATCTTTTTTCATCTTGATCCCTCAGTTCTAAAGCTTCTAGTTTACCGGTTGAAGCTCCAGAAGGTACGGAAGCTCTACCTGTTGCTCCATCACGGAGTTCAACTTCTACCTCAACAGTTGGGTAACCTCTGCTATCTAAAATTTCTCTTGCTAATACATTGTTAATTATCCTTTTCATCGTGTTAAACCTCTACTTCTGACGTAAGTGCCACAGTTTCTCTTGCTAACTTAGCTATATTACTACCGGCACCAATAAATAGTACTACATCACCTGAATTTGTCGAGTCATTGATGAAATGTGAAATGAGCAAAGCATTATTCATAATCTCTACGTTACTAAACCCATTGCTGATTAAAGCTTTCTGTATATCATCAATTCCACAACCGGAAATAGGCTCATCTTCTGGAGGATGAACAGGAGTAAGGATGACATAGTCAAACATCGTAAAAACTTGTACGAACCCATTAAAAAAATTATGAATGCGAGCAAAACGAAGCGGTTCGACAATTCCTATTACCTTTCCTTTAGTGATCAAGCGTGCTGCTGCCAGGGTTGCTTGTATTTCGTTTGGATGATGGGCATAATCCTCAATTAACTTAACACCTTTAACATCAGCGATTAAAGAAAATCTT
>NZ_JACZHU010000123.1:0-2165 GCF_020278605.1 Wolbachia endosymbiont of Mansonella perstans
TTAATCAATTTAGGAATATGCGCTATATTATCACAACTTTCGCTCGGCATCACTCTAAGGTATATGCACGGTGGAATAATAGGAAACGCACTAATTAGTAACTATCCGTTTTATATATTCACAGTAGCAGTGTCAGCAGGTACTGTAGGATTAATTGGCTGGAAGAGAACGATTTACTTTACATTTTCCTTGTGTAAAAAAACAGCTTTACTTTTTGCAAATGTTCTGTTTTTCAGGTTACGTAAAACTACTAAACATTCTATTGCATCATCAGTAGTAGAAGAAAAACATAGAGCTCAAATTGCTACCAGACAACAACCAAAAAAGAGGCAAGGAAAAGCCACTGGAGAGATTTTTAAACCTTCTAATGGGTTTGAGTTTCCAAGTATTCATTTACTTTCCAAAGCAGAAGAGTCCTTGCAGAGAAAACAGCTAAACGAAATGGAGAGCAATAAGAATTTATCCTTGCTGGAGCAAGTTCTAAATGATTTTGGCGTGCAAGGGAAAATCATCAATGTATGTTACGGCCCGGTTGTAACTTTATACAAACTTGAGCCACAGGCTGGCACAAAGTCTGCAAGAGTAATTGGTCTTGCAGATGACATTGCACGTTCAATGAGTGCGCTCTCTGCGCGTATTTCAATAATTCGTGGACAAAACGCCATGGGAATAGAATTGCCAAACAAGGAGAGGGAAATTGTCATGCTGCGTGACTTACTCGAGTCGCCGGAATATCAAAATGCAAACCTAAATCTTCCAATTGCGCTTGGCAAAGAAATAAGCGGAAAATCAGTTATTGCAGATTTAGCCAAAATGCCACACTTGCTTGTTGCTGGAACCACAGGATCGGGTAAGTCAGTTGCAATTAACACCATGATTCTTTCACTCGTTTATCGATTAAATCCCAATGAATGTAAGATGATAATGATCGATCCCAAAATGCTTGAGCTTTCAATATATGATGCAATACCGCATCTAATAACACCAGTAGTAACAGAGCCAAAAAAAGCTGTTACTGCTCTTAAGTGGATAGTAAAAGAGATGGAAAATCGCTATCGTATGATGTCGTATTTAAATGTACGCAATGTGATAAATTATAACCAAAAAATCACAGAAGCGATGAATAGTGGGATAGAATTGGAACGTGTTGTGCAAATTGGATTTAACTCAACAACAGGCAAACCCTTATTTGAAAAAATACCAATTAAGATGGAAACATTTCCATATATCGTGGTGATCGTGGATGAAATGGCAGATTTGATGCTTGTTGCTGGCAAAGAAATAGAATGCTCTATTCAGCGTTTAGCGCAAATGGCTAGGGCTGCAGGAATACACATCATAATGGCAACACAACGTCCATCTGTAGATGTGATAACAGGTGTGATAAAGGCAAACTTCCCAACGAGAATCAGTTTTGCTGTGACTTCTAAAATAGATAGCAGAACAATACTTGGTGAACAGGGGGCTGAACAATTGCTCGGTATGGGTGACATGCTCTATATGGTTTCTGGTGGTAAGATTATTAGAGTTCACGGCCCTTTTGTGAGCGATAATGAAGTGCAAAATATAGTCGATCACCTAAAAACGCAAGGTGAGCCAAACTACATGGAGGAAATCACCAAAGAGGATGAAAATTCCTCTACAGAATTAAACGGTGAAACAGAGGATGAAGAGAACGACCTGTACAACCAAGCAGTGGCTATCATTCAGAGAGATAAAAAGGTTTCAACTAGTTACATTCAACGGCAACTTAGAATAGGTTATAATAGAGCTGCAAATATTGTCGAAAGAATGGAAAAAGAAGGTATTATCAGCGCCCCAAACTACTCGGGAAAGAGAGAGATACTGATAGAATAGACTTCTTGCATAGTTTTCGGCAGCTCGTTGAATGAAACAAAAACTGCTTGACAACCTTCGCCATTACCCTTATCATAGCACTGAGGCTATTATTTATCTTCAGTCCTTGTAGATTAAACGACAGAAAACTCAATGTACTTGACTTCTTATGTTTAATTTTTTGCACTATATTTACCTCATGTCTTTATAAACTTTCAAAGTTTTTACTTAAATATAAGCTAAAATACGCTTGTTAAAGTGTTTAAGATATCATCCAACACCGGATTTTAAAATAGAGAGAGGAATAACTAGCTAACAGGGTTTTTTTT
>NZ_JACZHU010000002.1:0-24427 GCF_020278605.1 Wolbachia endosymbiont of Mansonella perstans
CATTTTCGGTTCTTTTTGCACTTCTGCTTGCAGGCCTTTTAATTTACTGCTTTTAATATATGGAGGATTGCTAATTATAAGATCAAACAATCCTCTGCACTCTGTCCACGAACTTGGAAGTATTCTACCTCTGCCAGATAGATTATGCTTTTTTACGTTCTGACAGGCAACCCTACATGCTTGCAAGCTTTTTTCAAAACCTATACCAACAGCATGTTCATACTCGCTAAGTACGGATATCAGTAAGCAACCTGTGCCTGTGCCAAAATCTGCAATCTTTAGTTTCTGCCCTCTGTTTGGGTAATATTTCAACGCTGCCAAGATTATTGTTTCACTGTCTGGTCTTGGGTCCAAAACATGCTGATTAACTACGAAATTTTTGCTCCAGAATTCGCGATTACCTATTATTTGCGATATTGGATACCTTTCTGCTCTTTTTTTCGTTAATTTCCAAAATAGCTGTTCTTTCTCTATCGGCACCTGACCAGCATAGTTCATAATTATGAATGGTCTTTCTACGCCAAGAACGCACTGCATAATGATTTCACAATCTAGGCATGGTGACTCAACTTTATGCGATAATAATAGTTCTGATCCCTCTTGAATTAGAGTGCTAATAGTTCTCATCGTCTCAAAAATTTGGCTCTTTTAGCCAAGAATAGTGAGGCAAAAACCCCCAGCTTAGAATAACTGTATCATATTCCAGTGTCAAACAGGTTATAACCTAGTTACTTCAGTTCTACTCTTGACGTGTAAAGCTTCTTCTAGTTCTGTTGAAGGATTTTCCGTTCTTTCCAGTTGAGTATCTAGCTTGTTCTGTATGCTCGATAAAGCTGAATCAAAGTTTTCATCAACCTGCCTTGCTTCATGCATATTATCCATTGATTCCTTGAATTCTTCCACATCACATAGACTTCTTGTTTCTTGTAGCATACTTTTGAATATTTCTCTCATTTGGGTTAAGTTTTAACAAATTTGCTCCTGATATTCAGCAATTCTTTCTTGATATATACCGATCACTTTCTGGCATAATTTACTCCTAAATGGATGCTCCTCTTTTTCCTTTACGTAAAGGTTTTGAAAGTGTTTACAGTTAAGGATTGCTTCTCTATATTTTTTATGTCGTTAATTATTCTAATTATTGATTTACCTAATTTTACTCAAATTTCTTTCCTGTTCTTTTCTTTCAATTACACTTTTGGATTCATTTTCTGCCCTGTTCATTTTGTCATATAGGTTTTTGTACTCTTTGTAAGATACCATTGGGTGCAACACTCCTTCTTCCATGCCTTTATCGTAAAAATTCTTTAACTCATTACTTGATAGTATTGCTATAGCATCTTCTCTTTTACCATATGATTTAGGGTACGTTTCATTAAATGAACTAACATGGCTTAATAAGAAGTCTTTCATGAGCTCTTCTTTTTTTACTGCAAATAGCTTTTCTAGTGTTTCGATATATTTTTAAGTTTCCGCAAAAGCTGTCCACCAGATGGATTAAATCCCTGTAATTGCTTGCTTTTGGCTTTATAAAAACCGGTTTGCAAAAAATCCTCAGCTTGCTTTTTCATTACTGAGGGTTCATAGAATGCTTTTTCTGGATTGACTTTTCGTCAGAACAATAGTGGCTTTTCTAACTGCTTTCTCTCTCCTTTTTATTACTCTGCTTTTCATTTAATATTAGGCACTCAGTTTTGGTGAAAATATTACCGCTAGCACTCTTGACGATGTTACAAACAATGTTTTTTACAACTTGCCAGTTGCCACATAATCTATTTCCCTTGCAAAACAACCAGCAAACAATTGCCAAATTTTCTTATCGACAAACTTACTTGTCTTATTTTCAAAATCTTCTCTAATGTTAAATCCTAAAATAGTATAGAGATTTTTTTCAACTATTGGCTTGTCATAATGTTTTGTTACTTTATTATTTCTATTAAATAGAGATTTACTAACTTTGATTGTACCCATGATATTACTTCAACACTATAACAAAAGTACAAAATTTAATATTTAATTTTTACTTACTGTGAACGTAATTGGAGCTGTGAAATATGGGTATATCATATTAGTTTTGCTTCTGTATTAAAACTTTAACTCCTAGCTAGTTATTAGTAATATTATTCATGTAAATAACTATAGTTTATGCCTGAACTTGGGAATATATTGCTGTTGGTAGCTTGCTTATTGTCCTTAACATATTTATTTCTACCGCTCAGTTCCTATCAGTTCATCACTATTGCCATACTTTTCTGTGCATCAACGTCAATGGCTATTTTGATTTATTGCCATATTACAAACGATTTCTCACTCGAAAACGTATATTACTACTCTCATACAACAAAGCCTTTGATCTACAAAATCTGTGGTGTTTGGGGAAACAAAGAAGGGTCTATGTTACTTTGGACCTTAGTGCTTGCCTTTTACTTGTTTCTGATGAGCATTTTTTTTGATAATAACAGTGAACTGAAGAAGGTATCCTTGATTACTCAAAGCTTAATTTGCTTTTGTTTTTTGTTGTTCACTTTATTTGAGTCTAATCCTTTTGCTAAAATGCCAAGCATTGAAACAGATGGTCTTGGTTTTAACCCAATATTGCAAGACATAGGTCTTGCTATCCATCCACCGATATTGTATTTGGGGTACCTCGGATTTAGCGTTCCTTTTTCGCTCTCTATAGCTGGACTCATTGCAAACGCCGAGGGAAATGTTTGGGCTAAAGCTGTTAGATCTTGGGTACTTGTTTCTTGGTCGCTGCTTACTTTGGGCATTAGCCTTGGCAGTTGGTGGGCATATCGTGAACTTGGTTGGGGTGGATTTTGGTTTTGGGATCCGGTGGAAAACGTTTCTTTGATGCCGTGGCTAGTTGCAGTAACGCTGATACATCTGCTACTTGTGGTACGAAATTTCAATGTTTTAAGAAACTTTGCCATTTTGCTCACGCTTACAACTTTTATATTGAGTGTAACTGGAACATTTTTAGTCCGCTCTGGAATACTCGTTTCAGTGCACACATTCGCTGATGATCCAAAGCATGGACTATATATACTAGCTTTACTTGGTATAATTACAGTCAGTAGCTTAGCAATATTTGTAGTATTTACGAGAAAAAATCGTCCATCTTTAGTGTCATTCCAGTGCTTGACACTGAAATCCAGAAAAAAAGAAGCAAGTAATCAAGCTACTCAGATGACAGAGGGCAGAAAATTCTTCTCACGTTTTACAATGATATTGATAAACAATTTATTATTCATCACTGCTTTTTTCGTCGTATTCGTTGGCACTTTATACCCTACAATACTTGAATATTTAACCGGCGAGCTCATCTCAGTTGGAGTACCGTATTATAATTCCTTATTTAACCCTATTGCACTGGCTATTTTAGTCCTTACGATAATTGGGCAATACTGCTGTTGGCAGGGAAATAGCCTATTGCCAATATTCCGTGAATACAGACTCTCATTTTGTAGCGCTGCAGCCATCTTGCCGTTCATCTTTCATGTGCAGCTAATAATTGTGCTGTCAATTACCATCTCCATAGCACTATTAGTCTTTGTTTTAGAAGCATACAGTAAAAGAATTCGCTTATTTAAGGCAGCATTTAGTGAATCAATTTTACTAGCAAAGAGAGTTTCCAAGTCCTACCATGCAATGATGCTAGCCCACGCTGGAGTGGCAATTCTGATGCTTGGTATAGCCTACTTAGTTGGCTGGCAGGAAAAAAAAGAGAATTACTTAAGAATAGGGGATAGCATAACAGTCAATAAATTTAAAGTTACTTTACAAAATATTGAGTTGATAAAAAAGAAAAACCTCCACTCAGTGAGAGGAACAATGGATATCAGGAATTTGTTGAATAATAAGGTAATAGGTGAAGTAACTCCTGAATATAGATTTTACCTTGTGGAAGGTCAAAAGAACGTTGAAAGCAGTATTTATCACAATTTATTTTCTGATATTTATGTTGTAATTGGCGAGATCGATAAAAGTAAGAGCAAGATAGCCACCAAGGTGCACTATAAACCTGGAATGCCTGTAATCTGGCTTGGATCCTTCCTAATTGCTTTTGGTTCGCTCCTTGCTGCTCTGCCTTTACCGAGAAGATTTTAATAAGACTCCTTTATATTATCACAAAAAAACTACTTGACAAATTCTTTTAACCCTCCTATCATGATGCTGAAGCTATTTGCTTAACTTCCCAATCTGTACAGATTAAGATGACAAGGAAGCTTATATTTGGTGTATTATTGTTTAATTTTTCGCACTATGCACTGCATGTCTTTTTAATTTCGGGTTTTTACCTAATATAAAGCTGAAGCGTGCTTATAAGTCGTCTAGGACATCACCCAACGCTGGATTTTAAAATAGAGAGTAGAATGACTAACTATCTCGGGGTTTTATTGTCTTTTTTTTCTATTTGGTAAATTTCTTAAATATTATAGCTTAGACTAGTTGCGTTTAAAATCAGCTAAATTGCAGCGTTCAAGACATGAAAACGCCAACACTGAAAATAAATACTGGCTAGTTTTTTTTTGCCTTTTTTTCCATCTAGTAAGTTTCTTAAATATTAAACAATTGTAAGAGCAGATGAATTGCAGCGTTACAAAAAACATCAGTATTTAATGGGTAGTAAATTACCTTTTCTGCTTAGTTTAGGTGATGCAAAAAGTCTGTTGAGAAAGATAGGCATCCTATAAAAGCTCACAACAAAAATTTTATATAGTTATTACTATAGATAGTTATCTTATGAATATATAAGAAAGAAGTTATAAAAAATAATAGACTATTATGAAATCTTATAGTAAAGTATATATTTATTTATATAAAAAAATAATATGGGTGACTTTAATGACAACTATAATGTCAAAAAGCACACTGACTCTATAAATTACAAAATAGAGCAAAAAATAAAACACTGGAGGTTAGAGATAAAATATATATTCAGAAGGATTAGTAGATAAGCTTGGGGCATCATAATAGCAAATATTAAGACACAAACAAGGGGTAGATGATATTTATCCACATGAACTCCATACCATAGAGAAGCGTTATCAGTTAATATTTTAAATCTGCTTCTTAGGCGAAGTGTACTTAAGAGAAAAACGCTGTTTTGATAAAAGTAGGGTGAAAGGAAAGCATAATCTCATAGAAAAGTACACAAAGATAAGGGGGCAAGAATTACGCAAGGCAATTTTTGAATTAAATAAATCTATCCAAGCTGAAGAGAAAGTAATATAAAAGCAGTGAGAGCAGAAATGGCAAAAAATCTTCTTAAAGCAGGATTTTCTGTTGATATTATCTACCAAGCAACTGGCTTATCAGCTGATAAGTATGATGATAAGGAGGAAAAAGTACATATAGGTTCTATGCGTCAAAATATAGGACAAAAGATAAGGCATTGGAGGACAATAAGAGGATATACTTAAAAGAACTTAGCAAATAAAGTCGGGATATCACGACAGCAAATACAAAGATATGAAAAAGGGATACAAATCTTGTTCCAATTACAAATTATGTGTTATAGCAAAGAGTTATTAGTGGGGTTGAGGTTCTACTAAAACCAGCAGAAAAAGATTGTTATGAAAATGAATATAGTGGAATAGAAAAAAGAGCTATCAAGTTTAACGAGAGAATATTAAAAAATCAATAATCAAGACTCACAAGATAAATTAGATGTGTTAGCAGAGTTTTTATCTAAAAGAACGCAGCCTTACAAAGAAAAGATTAACAAAACAGAGAGGATCCAAGTTGCTAATAATCTATTTAGGTTAGGTGTTTCTATCGATATTATCTCCCAAGTAACCGGTTTATCAACTGATAAAATTGTGTGACTCCAACCACAGAATAAACTAGTAAATTCTTGAAAAGTATATAAAATTTAAGTAATTATTTCAGATAAAAAACATGACAGTTAGATTGATTCCAGACAACCTTGATATCAAATTTAGTAAATATAGAAAGTTGACTGCACTCATTAGTATTATTCTGGTCATTCTTTCGATACTCACTGTTGTGCTACGAGGAGTGAATTTAGGCATAGACTTTACAGGAGGAATCTTGATGGAAATAAAGTCTTCGGGCGAAGATCGTGCTGCTTTTGATGCATTGAAAGAAAATGGCTTTATGGTGCAGAGTTCAAAAGCAGGTAACAATTTAGTCATGCGTTTTAAAGAGGAAGGAGATGAGGATAAAATCAAAAAGATAAAAAGCATACTAGAAGAAAAAATGGGTGGCTCAATAAGTTACCGTAAGATAGACCATATTGGTCCACAAATAGGCTCAACACAGATATTTGAAGGAATATTATCCATGTTGATTGCTATTGTTGGAATATTCTTTTACGTTTGGTTTAGATTCAATTGGCAATGTGGGTTTAGTGGAATAATAGCACTGGTCCATGACGTGATTTTAACCGTTGGTTTAATTAGCTTGACTGGCATTGAGTTTGATATCTCATCAGTTGCAGCTCTCCTCACTGTAATTGGCTACTCAATCAATAATTCAGTAGTTATATATGATCGAATTCGAGAATATCAAAAAGGTGGTAAAGACAGGCATATGAGTAAAATGGTAGATGCAAGTATTAACGCTACATTGTTTCGCACTGTTTTAACCTCGGGTACGACTTTGCTCGCTGCTCTCCCTTTGACATTAATTTGTACAGGTGCAGTTAGAGACTTCGGCTTGATTATCTTTTTTGGTATTGCAATTGGCACTTGTTCTGCAATATTTATCTCTGCTCCTATATTGACCTGCAGAGCTTTAACAAGCAGATTCACGGTATAATATCAACTTATTACCTCTTATAGTGAAGTAAAAATATCTCAGGAAACTCATTCCAAGTAGTGAGTGGGACATAGAATGAGTGTTAACGCTGGCCTGTACGTCATTGATTAGAAAGTTTCCTATTTTAACTTGAGGTATTTGAACCACTCCAGCTCTTATTTGACCTTTTGCAGTTTCATGTATTTGAAAATCTTGAATATTCTTCAGATTAATACCAGCATTTACTGCATCTTTTTGCGACAGAACGATATCAGTTGCACCGGTGTCGAGCAAGAACGTTATGTTACGACCATTAACTTGAGCTTGAATATAAAAGTGTCCATCATGTGATTTCGTAAATTCGATACTTCCACTATTTTGGATTCTCCCCTTATATGGTAAAAAAGTGCTGACAAATCTATTTCTTAGTTTGTCTCTCTGTGAATCGATAAACATTGCGATGGTAACTATTATCAGCAGCCAAATAACTAGATTTTTTACCGTGTTCATATTGTTAAAATTTGAAACTATTACAATAAATTTTAAAGATTAGCGTTAAAAGTCATTATTAAAAATAAGTAAATTTTATTGTTTTAGTACAGTATTTAATATACACTTTAAGAAAATGCATTTAGCTTAAATTTTATGTCAGAAGCAAGAAATCTAATCTTGGCAGCTGTTCTTTCAGTGTTAATTATGGTATTTTGGCGTGTTATTTACGATAATTTTCTCAATACAGGCCAAGATTATCCATCAATTGAAAATATTGAACATATAGAATCTTTTAACGATCTTGCTCCTATAATACACCAAAACCGTTCCGAAATTATTAATTCCACTCGAGAACAAAGGATTAGCTTAACCAATAGTATGGTTAAAGGGTCAATTTATTTAAAAGGTGTCAGGTTTGATGACCTAATTTTAACTAATTACCATCTAGAACCAAATTCTTCTTCTCCGCAAGTGATGCTACTTTCACCTGCAGAATCAGAAGATGTATATTTTGCAGAATTCGGATGGCTGGATCCAAGTGGTAAAATTAAAGTTCCAGATTCCAAAACGGTCTGGCAGGCAGATAAAATCGAACTTACTAATCAAGAGGCAATCAATTTATTTTGGGATAATGAAAATGGCATTTTATTTAAGATGAAAATTAGCCTCGACAATAACTACATGTTTAAAGTTGAACAAATTACTGAAAATAATACGAAGGATAATGTAGTCTTGGTCCCTTATGGTAAAATTAACCGTAAGCGTAATAATATCAACGAATCTTATTGGATATCACACGAAGGAGTAATAGGTGCATTTGATAACGAACTGGAGGAATGGACATATAAAGATGTTGCCAAGAAACACTTAATAAAAGTAAATACAAGTGAAAAGAATTGGTTTGGTTTCGCTGACAAATATTGGCTTACAGCTATCATACCTGAAAAATCTGATAAAATAAATGTAAGCATAAAACATACAAACGTTAATAACATTGATAAGTTTCAAGTAGATTTTGTTAAGCCTTACAAGAGCGTACTTCCTGGTACAAGTGTTTCTAACGTGAATTATTTTTTTGCTGGAGCAAAAAAGTTGAATTTACTGGATTCTTATAAGAATACTCTAGGTATACCTTTATTTGACAAAGCTGTAGATTTTGGTGTTCTTTACTTCATAACCAAACCAGTGTTTTTGCTTCTTGAATACTTTAACTTTGTTTTGAGAAATTTTGGTTTAGCAATATTGTTGCTGACTTTAGTAATTAAACTTTTGATGCTGCCCTTATCTAATAGGTCGTATGCTTCAATGTTCAAAATGAAAAATTTGCAGCCTGAAGTGACTCGTATAAGAGAGTTATATAAAGATGATAGTTTAAGGCAGCATAAGGAGATAATCGCATTGTACAAAAAAAACAACGTAAACCCAATGTCAAGCATTCTTCCTATGGTGATACAAATACCAGTGTTTTTTGCTTTGTATAAAGTATTATTTGTTACTATAGAAATGAGACACGCTCCTTTCTATTTATGGATTAAGGACCTTTCAGCTCCTGATCCAACAAATATTTTTACATTATTTGGGCTATTTGGTTACAACTTCCCTATTTCTATAGGTATCTTGCCTATAATTTTAGGTGTTACCATGATAATTCAGCAGAAGATCAGTGAAAAAGATCAGATCAATAGAGATGATGTTCAGGTGAACGTTATGAGATTTTTACCTTACATTTCTATCTTCATTTTCTCTTCTTTTCCTGCAGGTTTGGTAATATATTGGATACTCAGTAATGTCATGACTCTAGTTCAACAATCATTAATAAAGTTGTTTTTAACAAGAAAAGGAGGGGTAAATGTCGAAAATACTAATAGTTAATTCAATTTACTATACTGAAATAGCAAACCTTTTGCTTGAAGGTGCAACCGATAAATTAAAAGGCAGTAGCGTAAGTTACGATGTAATTGAGGTTCCTGGTGCATTTGAAATACCAGCTGCAACTCTTTTTGCGATCAAAAGTGAAACTGTTAATTATGACGGTTATTTAGCTCTTGGGTGCGTAATTCGTGGTGAGACTGATCATTATCAGTACGTTTGTAAACGAGTAATCGAAGGCTTAAATGAAGTTGTTATGCGTTATGCAGTACCTCTTGGTATGGGTGTCATTACCGCTGACAGCAAAGATAAGGCTTTAGTAAGGGCTGATAAGAACAGAAAAAACATTGGCGGCCACGCAGCTTCAGCTGTTTTGCACATGGTAGATTTATACAAAAAATTAAGCTGATGGAGGAGGAACCTACAGACAAGGGATGGCGTATAAGAAGAAGCACAGCAAGGTTTCTTGCTGTGCAAATTGCTTACTCAAATATTTTTACAGGTTACGACAAAAGTACCTTTGAGCTAGAAAATTGTGATCTTAGGGACTATGTAAACAAGTTAGCAGATATATTTGAATGTGAGGAGTTTGATTACCAATTCTTAGAGAAACTGTCATGTAAGGTCATAAAAAATAGTGAGGAGTACGATAAGATAATAGAGCGTTATTTACATCCAAGTTGGTCTCTTTCGCGGTTAAATCTCTTAAGCTTATCAATTTTGCGTGTTGCAATGTGCGAGCTGGCTAATTGCAACACACCAGCTCCAGTTGTTATCAATGAATATACCAATATTGCATCTGACTTGCTTGACAAACCAAGCAAAGTTGGTTTCATTAATGGGCTATTGGACAAGGCAAAAGATGCAGTTAAACTAAATAAAAGCACTTGATAGTCTTTTTTGATGGCATGTTGGTATCATAGGCTATAAGAAAGGAAAGTTGAATGATGAGAGCAGTATAAAAGGTCTTTTATATTCTTTAAGATCTGTGGTAGACTGACAAGGGTTGTTTAATTATAAATAGCAAATGGTAAAAGACGAGAAATCGAAAACAATTCTTGAGGTAGAAGGGGCGGTAACTGCTTTATTACCTGCAGCAGAATTTAGAGTGAAGCTAGACAACGAATATGAGGTCATTTGTCATGTATCAGGAAAAGTCAGAAGAAGTAAAATACGCATTGTTATCGGAGATAGAGTGTTGGTAGAGATGAGTATTTACGATAGGAATGCGAAAAAGGGTAGAATAATTAGAAGACTTAAAGGTACAAGTGACAGAACGATCTCTAGATAATCTTATTCTCGTTTCGTCGTCAGACAGGCGTATAGCCCTACTAAAACAAATAAGTATTAAACCAGGTTTAACTTTGCCAGCAGACATAGACGAAACTCCTTTAAAAAAGGAACTTCCAAAAGATTACTCAATCCGTATAGCAAAGAGTAAAGCTGAAAAAATACAAAGCTCAAGTCCAGATTATTTTGTGCTCAGTGTTGATACAGTTATTGCTTGTGGTAGAAGGATATTGCTCAAAGCTGAAAACGTTGAGCAAGCAGAAAAATGTATTCGTCTGTTATCAGGAAGAAGGTATAGAGTATACACCAGTGTGTGCCTATTAACCCCCAATCGATCAAAACAACATATTAGAACCGTGGTTACGATAGTGAAATTTAAACGTCTCAGTGAACAGGAAATTAAATATTATTTAGCATCAGGAGAGTGGAAAAATAAGGCAGGGGGGTGCAATATACAAGGCCTTGCTGGAATGTTTGTATTGTTCTTACGCGGCTCCTACTCTTCCGTTATAGGATTACCATTACACGAAACCTATTGTTTGCTGAGTAATTATTTTAACCTTAATTTATCTTAAAATATCTTTAGTCTCTTTAGCTTGCTGCTTAGCAGCATATTCAGTCCAAAGTAATTTTCTGTTCCCGTTTACTAGTGCAATTCTATTGCGATCATGACCATTAGCGTGTTCTAATAAAGTATCTTCTTTTTCCGCTTCATTACTCCTGTTTTCAGTTGTTCTTCATCTCTTGCTAGCAATTTAGACAGTTCGCTATTTCTATCTATAGTTAGATTAGTGTCGGCATTTTTTCGTTCTACCACTCTTCCTACATCTGTTGAGTTGTCTTTTAGCGTCCCAGCTTCTGTTAGGTATTTCCTAGTTTGTGAACTAACATAGCATACTTTAGGGTTGACTTGTTTTAACCCATAGCTTTTTTGACTTAATCTTTGTTTAAACTCCTTAAATGAAGTTAGGTCATTTATATGATGAGGTTGAGTTTTCCTTGTGTATCAAAACTAACCTTTTTAATATCCTTGTCAATTTTTCTATAATTATTTAACCTTTT
Organism: Wolbachia endosymbiont of Mansonella perstans; assembly: GCF_020278605.1. Classification (NCBI taxonomy): domain Bacteria; kingdom Pseudomonadati; phylum Pseudomonadota; class Alphaproteobacteria; order Rickettsiales; family Anaplasmataceae; genus Wolbachia; species Wolbachia endosymbiont of Mansonella perstans. Next base: position 11,479 of record NZ_JACZHU010000002.1, read on the forward strand.
TTTCCTCCTTTCTTCTAATGCTTCTTTTGTTTTTTGAAAATTTCTCTCTTCTTCTTCAGGTTCCTGGCCACTTCTATAAGAACCTTTTTGTAATTGAGTGTCACCGACATACGTATTTCCACCAGTACTAGTTGGAGGTAGGGGTTTGCTATCATCATTCTCTCTTTTCTCTATAATACTACCTTGACTACTTTTTTGGGATAATGTTTCCTCTAGAACATCCAAATTTTGATTATTTTTTTTGCCTTTAATCTTGTCTTTTAACCACTTGTATATTAGTTTGTCTTTTTTTATTTTCTGTAAAATATTTTCTGAGAATGAAATTTTAAGAATACTTCTTTCAGTAACTTGTTGTTTTGGTTCTCTTAACCCTTTATTCGTTTTTTTCAGCACTTTTCTTAGTTCATCCATTGCTTGATCAGCTGGGCTAGCAAATTGAGTATTTCTTGACTCTTTCTCAACTAGCTTACTTGACACCGTATGAGTTTCACTACCGTGATCCTTACTATTTTTTCCATGCTCTTTTGGTATTCTGTTTTTCCTTTGGCAATTTAACTTCTCTTTCTCAAGTTTACTGCTCAAATATTCAGGATCTATTTGAGATCGACTTTGGTCAGTAATTGGAGATGAATAGCCAGAGTCACTTACACTATTGGTTGTTAAAGCAGAAAGTGGCTGGTTATTTTCCTCTCTAATTTTTCTACTATTCCACTCAACATCACTAGCACCTTGGTTATCATTGTATATAACTGGACCTGGAGAAGGTGAATAAGGAATTCTGTCCTTTAATATCTCTAACGGTGATTGATTATTTTCCTATCTCTTGCAATTGATGCTTTTCTATCATCAACATTAGTGTTCCGTAAGTTGTTTTTCTTGAAACTTCTGATGTCTTGAAATAAGTCTTCACTTTTCCTTGTCGTTGGGTTTTAGGCTGTTGCTGGACATTAAGTATTAGATTTTCTTGCTCATTTCCCTGTCCATCATCTTGGTTCTGGCCCATAGACTTGGTAAAAGTACTCTTTCCTTGCTCATCAAAAACATCTTTTTTGAGTGAACTAGTTCTAGGTGGCGGTGGAGGAGGAGTTTTTTCGTTCTGAGAATTCTCTTCAAAAGACGATTGAAGATTATAAACTTTATCTCCTGAATTTTCTTCTCGTGCTGCTTTTCTAAGCTTACGTTTTTCTTCAGCTTCTTGAGAATTAGTTTTATCGTCAAAATCTTTTCCAATTCCACTATCGTAAGACTGCCTTCTGCCGTTAGATTGTGGTCCAAAATGTTCTTGAACGCTAACATTTTGACTATTACTCCCTATAAAAGCTTCAGATGATTGACTATTTTTTTGCACTTCATTCTCTTGTCCTTTTCCTTTTTCCCTGAATTGTATTTGGTGCAAGAATAAACCGCCTATTTTTACGTCTTTGTTTGCTTCTAACTGCTTTTTTAATTGCTCTGTAACACCATTAGGTTCAATAAGGTCTACACCATCTTCATCAGTATTGATTCTGATAGTACACTTTTCTCCATTCATATACCAATTTAGCGTCATTTCGTATGAACCATCGGTTACGACATAATGCCTTATTTTTCTTTTCCCTTCCTCCGCAACAAAACCGTGCATTCCGCTCTTCCCATTGCTATGCAAGGTTGAAAGTCTGGAGATTCTATTTTTCTGACAAAAATCACTATTTAAAAACTCGCTGATTTTAAATTCTTTTTTGTTGCCTTCCAGCGTAATACTTGCATGGTTACCGTATATTTTAACACCATCCTCTTTAACACCACCCCCAATATAATCTTTCAATCTTTTCTGAACTTCACTTTCGAGCTCTTGTTTAGCTTTCTTTATTTTGTCGAGCTCTTTTTGCAGAACTTCATAAACCTCATCTTTTTTCCTATTGGTGCCACGTTCTATTAAAAACTTTGCTGCATAAAACCACCACGATGTTGTAAATTGATTTATCTTTTGCTTCATTAAGTAAAAATGGAAGATTTTTATCTTCTTTTATCTCTTTGAGCAAAGACGAAAAATTTTGAGTGAATCCATAATAGCTAAATTCTTGTTGTATATTTTCAATCTTCATATTCTTCCTCACTAATAACCCTATGCCTTTAGCTCGTTAGCTAATATAATTATTATGAGAATTAGTTGAATTTTTATTAAAAGAGGTTGTATTACTCAGATGGCAATTTGGCTGATGCGTCTAATTTCAAATATCTGCCGCTCATAATAAACACTTCTGGATCTTGATAAGTTAGCCTGAGTATAGCAAGTATGTTAATAAACAGCAAAGCGGCGATCGAAATATCAGCAACATCCCATAGTAATTGGACTTTGCCTATTGTGCCAAGCGGAATGATTGCAGTAAAAATTATAATCCAGATTTTAGTGTATTTGTCATTCATAGACATATAGCGTATTGTCTGTTTTGAGCAAAAAAACCAAGTAAAAATAGTAGTAAAGGCAAAACAAAACATTATGGCTATGATTAAGTAGTCAATATAAGGCCAATTCATTGCTTTCCTAAAAGCAAAGATGCACATGTTAGTACTCTCTAAATCAGTGATCCAAGAATCCGTGACAAGCAGTACCATCGTTGTAATAAATACTACGAATACAACTATGAAAGGTGATATTATTGTGATTAGGCTCTGTTCAATGATAAATTTATTGTTATTTTTCTTAGGAACAATTGAAGAGTGCACGATGCCTTCAAGGCCAAGCCCTATATCTGTTGCTAAGATACCTCGCAGAGTTCCTACTTGAATAATAGTCAACATTTCCACAATTAAACCTAGAGATAAACCAAAGTTAAAGCTGTCAGTTGTAAAAAAGCCACTTGTTGTTAATTTTAGAGAAGGAAGAATATTCTCACTAAACTTAAATAATATAATACCACAAAGCGTTAGGTAACTTAGCGTCATTATCGGTATCATAGCCGATATGAAAATTTTAATTTTTTTAAAGCTGAGAGCTGCAGTAACAAAAAATATTATGGCAATCGTGATTCCACCAGTAACCACAGGTACATCTATCATGCCAAGCGGTATTGATAGAGAATTTACCTGAACAAGGTTACCAACGGTTATCGAGACTATCATCATAATGACTAGAAACGCAATTGTTGCTTTTCTAGAGTTGAATGCATCAGCCATGTAGGCCATAGGGCCACCTATAAACCGTCCATTCTTTTTTTTTCTATTCTTTATACTCAGATAACAAGTGACATATTTTATTGCAGAAGTGATAACAACAATTATTGCCATCCACAAAATAGAGCCCGGTCCTCCAGTTTTTAGGGCAACAGCAGTTCCTGAAATATTCCCTACTCCTAAATTTCCCCCTAAGATTGTAAATAGTGCAGCTGTAGAGGAAAATTTATTTTCCCCTCTTTTGGCTCCAATGAGTGAAAGGGCGTACGGCAATCTAAATATCTGTAGCCATTTTAGTTTAACTGACAGATAAACACCAGCGATTAGTATAAGTAATACTGTTGGCAGTAATAAAGCAAACTTTACTATATCCATCTACGTGCTGAAGGTAAGCATTTTAACTTGAGTATACAACAAAAATTGAAAATACCTAACCTATTGTTCATGAGAAGTTACGTTACAAACACTATATAAGCTCTATTTTTCGTACCACTCATCTATGAGTCCACTAGCATCAGAGTCAACAAAGTTCTTTAGTGACTGTCTGGCTTTTATCTCAGCCTTTTTAGGAATGCACCTATCTTTATATATCGCATAATTTATACGAAAGTTAAGGTCAATATACCCTCGGCTTAGAAGCACGTTCATTTTGAAGGGAAATAATACTATATCCTTGTACACGTTACTGACAAATGTCACTCTCCCTATTTTGTCTTTATGTTCTTTTGGAGTAGGCCAAAAAATATCTATATTTGATATGTTGACCTTGCAATCAAAAGAAGTGGAAAGACCAAAATCTCCAGGGTCCTTATAATATATGCCAACCTGGTCTTATTGTAACCTTTATTGCACCTTTAAGGGTAAGGTTTGCTTCATTTACCTTATCAATAAGCAAATCAAATTTTGCAACTTCTTCGTCAGCATGAAGTTGAGTGCAAAAAAAGCAAAAACAATATTAAATGTACATATATTTTCATAAAGGCAGTTCTACCCTATATATAAAGAAAAAATTTAGATTTTAGCTATTATAATAAACAATATTATGTAAATTATTTATTAATATAATGGGACTTCTGCACTGCCTTTTGTTATTAGATAATCGTAGTATAGAGAAGTGAAAAGGATAAGGAAAAAAAAGTAGTGCCTTTTTGTAAAAAGCACTACGCACATTACCTTTAGCACACAGTAAAATATGAGATTTTAAAAACTATAGAGATACCAGTGGAGCAAGTGAATTTCTTGCTCCAAGGTTTCATTTACTTAGAATCCATTCATTCCACCCATACCACCTGCACCCATAGGGGATGAAGCGCTTTCATCCTTGTTTGGTACATCAACTATCATAGATTCAGTAGTAATCAGTACACTTGCAACAGATATCGCTGTTTCAAAAGCAATACGAACCACCTTCGCTGGGTCAATAACGCCTGCAGTAAATGCATTGGCATAATTCATAGCCTCAACGTTGTATATAAGCTCTTTATCATTCTGTTTAATCAAATGATCAATTATAACAGCAAACTCAAGACCAGCATTTTTGATCAATCTCTTGATAGGAGCGCTGAGGACTTTCTTAATAATATTTATACCTATCTGTTCCTCATCACTTCCACCTTTTAGCTTATCGAGAACAGATGAAGTGTAAAGAAGTGCAACTCCACCACCCGGAACTATGCCTTCTTCAATTGCAGCTCTTGTTGCATGCAGTGCATCCTCAACTCTGTCTCTACGCTCTTTAACTTCTACTTCAGTTGCTCCACCAACTTTAAGCACAGCAACACCGCCCGATAATTTTGCTAAACGCTCCCTTAGTTTTTCCTTATCGTAATCAGAAGTTGAAGTTTCAATTTGTGATTTGATCTGTTCGATTCTAGCTTTCACTCTGTTAGAGTCGCTATTTTCACTGACAATTGTGGTATTGTCTTTAGTGATTTTAACATTTTTAGCGGTACCAAGATCTTCAAGAGTGAGATCTTCCATCTTGATTCCAAGCTCATCTTTTATGACATACTTAGCACCTGCCAGAACTGCTATATCTTCAAGCATCTCTTTTCTTCTGTCACCAAAGCCTGGAGCTTTTACCGCAGCGACTTTTAGACCACCACGCAGTTTGTTAATAACCAAAGTGCTTAATGCTTCACCTTCAATATCCTCTGCAATAATAAGTAAGGGCTTACCAGACTTAACAACAGCTTCAAGAACAGAAAGTAGAGGTTGAACAATATTCAGTTTTTTCTCTGTAATTAAGAGATATGGATCATCAAGCTCCACAATCATTTTTTCATTATTTGTAATGAAGTACGGAGAAAGATAACCACGATCAAACTGCATACCAGTAGTAAGCTCAACTTCTAATTCTTTTGAACCCTTACTTTCTTCAACAGTGATCACACCTTCTTTTCCAACCTTTTTAACGGCATCAGCAATGCTACTACCAATATCTCTATCACCATTTGCAGAGATAATAGCAACTTGCGCTACTTCATCTACCTTTTCCAAAGAAATTGTGCGAGACATCAATGCAATTTCCTTTAATACTACGTCTTTTGCCTTCTGTATTCCGTTTTTAATGCTAACACGATCATTTCCGGCAGCAATTGATTTTGAAGCTTCCATTATCATGTTACTAGTTAGTATTGAGCACGTTGTTGTACCATCACCAACTTTATCATTACATTGAGAACAGCTTTGAGCAAAAATGCTTGTTATTGCAGCATTTAATGGTTTTTCAGGCTTGATACCTTTCATTACCTTATAACCATCTTTTGTAATTTCTGGTGCTCCATAGGGCTTGTTAATCCCTACTGTTTTTCCTCTAGGCCCTGCAGTTACTGCTACTGTTGAGTCTACTACTGCTGCAACTTCACGAAAAGCTTCTTGCAACTGCTCACCTGACACTACTACATTAGTCATTTTATCACCTCTTATTAATAAAAAAATTTAGAAAACTATAATAAAATCACTTACAATGCACTATGTTGTGCTTTGTTTTAGTTTAATAAAAATAAAAGCTGCTACTTAATGATAGCAAGTATATCGGACTCTTTCATTATTATAAACTTTTCATCGCCGTGTTCTATCTCCGTACCAGCCCATTGCCGATAAAACACCTTATCACCGGCTTTTACAGTTAAAGCTACGCGTTCACCACTTGAATTGCGTGAACCTTCACCGGTTGCTATAACTTCACCTTTAGTAGGTTTCTTTTCAGCACTTGATGGAAGCACGATCCCACCTTGTTTTTCTTCGCTGATAGGCTTAATCAGAACGCTATCATCCAATACACTTAAGTTTATACTTGACATTTGTTTTTCCTCATCAATAACAATAAATTAACCTATAAGCTTATATATGTACTTGTAAGTTGGATTTCAAGGGTTGAGACTTGTAAAATATAAGAAGACAAGGTGTACCTAATATTATATAGTAAAATTTAGGTTTACTGACAGAAATTGTATGAGTTATATACCATTACAAAGCCGTGGTGTAATGGTTTTATATGGGCCAGACACGAGGCATTTCTTGCAGGGTATTATAACAAACGACATTAATAAGTTAGATAACCAAAAGGCTATTTACTCTTTATTGCTTAGCCCTCAGGGAAAGTACCTATACGATTTTTTTCTGATTGAATGTGGTGAGTGTATCCTTTTGGAATGCGAAAATATGTACTTGCGGCAAATAATTGAGAAACTAGATTTGCTTAAAACTTACCTGAGAGTGAGGATTAAAGACGTTAGTTCATTGTATAAGATTGGGGTTTTGTTTAATACAGAGCATATTGAACCTCTCCCTGTCATCCAAGCAGCGGACACTGAAATCCAGCCAGTTTCACATACTGAAATAGCACTAGATCTACTAGATTCCAGAGTCACGCGCTGGAATGACATTGTTTTCCAAGATCCAAGGCACAAATCTTTGGGAATGAGGATCATGCATAAGGGAGAAATAAAGCAGCCAGGGGGAGATTTTACTCAGTACGAAAAAGTTAGAATTCAAAACCTCGTTCCAGATGGAGCAAGAGATATGGTGCAAAATTTGTCATTTCCGCTGCAATATTTAATCGATAAAGTCAACGGAATAAGCTTCAATAAGGGGTGTTATATAGGCCAGGAAGTTGTAAATCGAATGAGCAGACAAGAAACACTCAGAAGAAAACTTTACCTTGTTGAGGGAAATAATGCGCTTCCAAATATCGGTACTAAAGTAACAAATGAGAACAATGAAGAAATAGGCGAACTGCGCTCTAGCGTAGACAATATTGGACTTGCATTGCTTTATACTAGGAAAAGCCACGCCAATTTATATACTAGTGGGGTCAAAATATCTGCACGTTAGGATCTTTGGATCTAAGTTAAGGACCTAAGGCAGCACATAACACTAGTCAGAAACGGAACAAAAAACTACTTGACGAATTCTTTCAACACCATTGCCATGAAACTGGAGGTACTTAGTTATCTTCATTTATGCAGATTAAACAACAAGAGTATCATGGTTGGTCTCTTATGTTTTATTTTTGTACTATCTACACCTTATGTCTTTATTAAATTCACCTAGACTTCAAGATTTTTCCCTATGCAAGCTGAAACTCGCTTATAAGTCGTTTAAGACAGTATAGTACCCAATTTTTAGGATTAGAGAGTGAGTAACTTCTACCACAGGATTTTTTTGCCTTTTTTTTTGCTTAGTAAATTTCTTAAATATTTATTACTAAAGTAGTATCTTGAATCCTAGTGTCAGCTACTTGAATGACATTGAAAAAAGGGTCTACTCTGGATCAGCTGGTAAGTTTGACGCTTGATAAGCGTAGTTTGGAGCTTCTTGTGTAATAATTATATCATGGGCATGACTCTCTCTTAGTCCCGATGCAGTAATAGTAACGAATTTGCAATTTTTCTTCATCTCTTCTATACTACTATTACCAGTATACCCCATTGCAGCCTGCAACCCGCCAATTAATTGACGGATTACACCTGAAGCTGGACCTTTAAATGGAACTCTTCCTTCTACTCCTTGTGGAACTAATTTTAGTTTTGAGCCTTTATCTTGAAAATAACGGCTTGCTGAACCTCGTTTCATTGCGCTGATAGACCCCATTCCTCGATAGCCTTTGTATGCTCTGCCCTTGTACATGATGATTTCGCCTGGACTCTCGTCAGTGCCTGCAAAAAGTGAACCTATCATCACAGAATCAGCTCCAGCTGCGATAGCTTTTGCAACATCTCCTGAGTATTTTATCCCACCATCAGCAATTAATCTTACTTTTCTTGCTTTACACATTTCTGCAACATTTTGAATTGCAGAAAATTGTGGCATACCAACACCTGTAACTATCCTAGTTGTGCAGATTGATCCAGGCCCTATGCCAACCTTAACTGCATCAACGCCTGCATCAATCAATGCTTCGGCAGCTTCTTTTGTGGCAATGTTGCCACCTACTAGCTGCGTGCTTGGATACATCGCTTTTATTTCTCTAATGGCGTTAATAACGTTCTCAGAATGACCGTGAGCGGTATCCACAACAATCACATCAATTTCTTCTCCAATCAAAGCTTCACATCTTTCTATGCCATCCTTTTTGCCGGTGCCAACTGCAGCAGCAACTCTGAGCCGCCCTTTACTGTCTTTACATGAATTGGGATATCTATTGTATTTTTCAATGTCTTTAACCGTAATTAGACCTATACAACAAGAATTTTCATCTACGACCAAAAGCTTTTCTATTCTATTTTCATGCAACAATTTCATTGCTGAGGCATTATTCACTTCCTGTTCCCGCACTGTAATTAGCTTGTCTTTTGTCATCACTTCAGAAACTTTTACACCCATGTTTTGGTCTTCAATAAACCTAACATCCCGATTAGTTAGAATTCCCACTAACTTAAATTGATCAACCACAGGAATGCCAGAATAATTGTGCTTTTTCATTAATGAAATTGCTTCCGCAACTGTTTTATCTGAAGAAATCGTGATTGGGTTATACACGATCCAACTTTCATATTTTTTTACCCTTCTGACTTCTGAAACTTGCTCATCTATTGATAAGTTTTTATGTATGCAACCTATCCCACCATGTTGGGCAATAGCTATTGCAAAGTCTGATTCAGTGACAGTATCCATTGCAGAAGATATCAGAGGGATATTGAGTTCTATGCTGTTTGTTAAATAAGTTTTCGTATCTGCATCACAAGGCAATATATTAGAATATGCTGGCAAGAGTAGTATATCGTCGAACGAATAACAAGCTTCCATTTTTTCATAGGCTTTACCTAAAGCTTATACGCCAATTGACTGAATTGCAATAGGGTTATGCAAAATTAGCTAGTAGAATGCTGCTTATACTCTCGTGTTAAGTTTAATTGCGTACATGCTGGAAAATAGAGTAAATATATATGCTCGCCTCTATTAATACTATCTTTATTATTATATGAGATAGCTAAGTCAGTATTTATAAATTTATACCATGTTGCGCATAACTCAGAAAAGTGAGATTTGCTGGTTACGTGCCGGAATGATATCAATCCGTGGCTCCAACTCTACAATACCAAGAGCTGTATTTATCTGCGTATTAATTTATTCTATAGTTTTACTAAGTTTTCCCACTGCTCATGCTAACGAGGATTGGAAGATACGAAGAGTCTTTGATAACGTTACTAAGTACATAAAAGTTGATGAAAAATATAAAGACCTTGACGTTATTGAAAAAAAAAGTGATAAGTTTAATATCAAAGTTGCACAGAATTCTAGCAAGCACTTTAGCATACACTCCATTTTAAAAAAAGCAAAAGATTCCTTCGAATCTGGAGATAATGAGGCAGCTATTTCTTTCCTTAACCAAGTCACTGTAAAATTTCCTTATCATAAAAACACTCTGATCGGACTGGGAAACATTTACTACGCCAATAAAGAATACGAAAAGGCTATAGAGATCTACACAAAACTATTAAAAGAATACCCTAGTAACTCTTATATATTAGAGGATTTTCTGACGATAATTTCACAATACAACCCTGATCTAGCGTTAAGTGAAATGTTGAAGTTGTATGATATACACAAAAACTGTGCTCCTTTATTGGCAAATCTAAGTCTGACCTACATAAAAAAGGAGGACTATGCAAAAGCTAAGGAGTACATGATAGCTGCAACTTCTCTTGATCAAAACAACATTTTTTATGTCTATAACCTAGCTGTTATTCTAGATAAGCTTTCAGATTTCAAAAATGCTGCAACATTCTACTTAAAGCTGTTGAACATGGCCGTAAACTCAAAAAGCATAAGCAAAGAAATACCTATACATAAGGTGGAAGCAAGACTAAAATTTATAAAACTTTACAGATATACTTGGCAATTTCATAAAAGTTTGTACCCTGATATATTATTTTAGTTATCTGGACCACGTTTGTTTTGAACATAAGACCTAACCTGGCTATACAACCTACCAAAACACCATCGAATTTAAAAAAAGCCAATTGCTGTAAGGTAAAATATTTCTAGAGTCCATGAACAGTGAGGTATAACAATGGATATCAAAAGCAACTTATTAGTTCAAGCTACTAAATACAACAACAAGAGAGTTGTGAAGTTTACTCTAGGTCTCTTTGATGCATCGGGTAAACTCTTCTTGTCTGCCAGAAAAAAGTGACTTCCCCATAGTAGGAAGGATAATCAACACTTACACGATGCGCTTGGCTTGCTGTAGAAAACCTTAATTACGACATGATAGAATTACTTGTCAACGCGGGAGTCGATGTTAACTCGCTAGATAAGAACAACAAAAATGCTATAATGCACGCTGTGGAAAAACTGGCTACCTCAAAAGGTTTTATCAGTCGATCTATCGAAAAATTTGCCAGAGGAAATAATTTCTCACCCTATAGTACAATTTTTGCTGGTAAGAGGTTCTGAGTATTATATCACAGACAACATGGATATTGAAGGAAGGTATACTCTATCGATAAAGGAAAACGTAAGACACTCCTTGCAATCGGATCATATTTATGAAGAAATACCTTCCAAGAACACTGAAACACAACCTATATATGATGGCAGGCACATCTATAAGAAAGTAGATGGTTTTGGAGATGATGATTCCTAAGTAGTGGCTACTCTAGCATAAAAGAGCTTAGAGCACAGAGAAAATTAATTGATTCACCACACATATATGCTACAGTGGGTCTTGCTGCAAAACAAGATGTACAGGAGCAAGATGATAAACACATCTATAAGGAAATAGATCACTTTATAGATGATGAACACATTTATGAAGAAATAGATCATTTGAGAAGGAACGACAATTCACTTGATAGTGGTTACTCCAGTGTAGATAAGGTATGTAACACAGCGAAAGTCTACATATGAGGAAATCTCTGATAATAAAGAGTGTAAGAATCCACTCCACGTTAGCGCAGAAGGGTGTAAAATACAGAAAAATTGATTATAATTCATCAAAGCAAGAACCTATATATGCCACAGTGGATCTTGCTGCAAAAAGATCAAAAAGAAGAGCCAAATCTACAAAAGCTGATTCTGGCACTTACCATGAGCTAGTAAAAGATAAAAAAAATCAGTGGGAAGAAAAAATAAATAAACGTAAATCAGAAGCTAATATAACAACAGGTTGAAAAGGGAAACTACAGGATAATACTAGAAAAACTTCCGGTGCTAATGTAGAAAGAATAAGGCAGAAATGCAAGTCAAGTTATGATTCTGACTATGACTCTGATACAAAAGTGAAACAATCAAGAAAGCCTAAAGCTCCCAACTCTAAAATGAATTCAGTTCATGTTAAATGTGGAGTAGTAGAAGGTTATCGATACAGAATTACTGATATATTACTTTAACTGTGTGGTCGTGAAGGTTGTGGCAGTAAAAGTGCATTCTAAGCAGAGTTTTGCCTAGTACCTTTGCTTAGCCTAAGATGTTGTCTACCAGCTTTCTGTGTAGTGGGAATTGGTATTAGATAAATATTGAGTCAGAATCTCAATGCCTTCGTCGATTTCTTTCTCAGTGATGATGAGTGGAGGCAAAATTCTTACAACATTATCTGATGTTACTCCAACAGTAAGTAAACCATGATAACTTAGTTCTTCTGCAAACTTTTGGCTATTCATTTTCACTTTTATCCCAAGCATTAACCCATTTCCTCTTACTTCTTCTATTATTGGAAATTTACTTGCCAGACCTTCTAATTTATTTTTCAAATACTTGCCTCTAATTTCAACATTCTCCAAAAAGCCGGAGCTGAGTAACTCATCAACCACAGCATTGCCTACTGAAGTTGCAAGTGGATTGCCACCAAAAGTGGAACCGTGCATGCTAACTGCCATATACTTAGCAGCCCTTTCGGTTGCAAGACAAGCCCCTAGCGGGAACCCTCCTCCTATTCCTTTTGCAAGAGAGCATATGTCAGGCTCTACTCCTATATGCTCATATGCAAATAATTTTCCTGTTCTACCAGCACCGCATTGTACACAATCAAAAAATAGCAATATGTCGTTTTCATCACACAGCTTCCTCAGCTCCTTTATAAAGACTTCATCCATTACTTTAATACCACCTTGTCCCTGTATTGGTTCTATTAATATAACACCTATACTACTAGAGATTGCTTTTCTTACGCTCTCAATATTGGGCTCAACATTATCACACCAATCAATATAAGGATTCAGTAGTTCAGAAAATTTCTGTCTATCGTTTGTAGCACAAGTTAAAAATGTCCTTCCATGAAATGCACCATGAAATGTTAAAATTCTATAGCGATTTTTACTGCCTTTCCCGTTTTGATAGGCCCTAGCAA
>NZ_JACZHU010000161.1:0-2130 GCF_020278605.1 Wolbachia endosymbiont of Mansonella perstans
TCAGCAGTTGATCTTTTATTGTATTGTCATAGTCATGAAGATGCGAGGAGGAATTTAGACGTCTAACCAAATTCTTCAAGCGTCCGATACATAACCCGTAATTGTTACTAAGCCTTTGTTTAGAGTCTTTCCACGGCCAACATACCTGGTATCTCCCGTCGAGTTTAATGATAGTTTTGTTAAAGTGATCTATCGCTCGTTCATCATCATCTTCTGTAGGAGACTCATGGATACCGATCATTTCCAGTCTCCAGAATTTTTCTAATTCCGAATTCGGATTTGTATACACTGAGCATATTATTGGTATAGAGTGACCTTTGGAATTACAAAGTTCGTCGATATAACCTTCTCCCGTTATCATAGGTCCCACTTTCGAATGGACCATAATATATCCAGAACGTAATTCCTTTTTATCTTGTGAATCGACAAACTTAAAGAAACAATCGGCACCAATTAGTATGTCAGGTTTGTCCCAGTGGCTTGTTAAATCTTCACATTGTTCTTTTACAGGTATGTCGACTACCTGTATTTCTTGTGTTAAATATTCGACTACATGAGTGTTGATTGTGATAATTTCATTGTCCACCGTGCATATACTCAATTGCGCATTGGCAGTGGGACACTGTAAGGGTTCCTTTGTGCCGAATGGGGCTACTAACATATTTCGGTGATCTGATTCTGCTAATTGCAATTGCGAGGATAATTTCTTTGAAATGAAGGACAGCTGTGGGCCTATGTCAAAGAGTGCTAAGGCTCTTCGTTGTTTTTGAGGATGTACAGGATTGAAAACTCCTATTTCTTTACATAAGAGTAAAATGTCTTTCGCTTTGTTTGTTTGGGGCTCGCCTGTTGAGTGATACAGTAGTACCGGACTTTCCTTTTTGTCTGGATATATTGATTCCTGCTTCTTCGGAAGAGTCGTAATGTTAAGAGTTGGTGTGCTTCTTTTTTCACATAAGGCGCTGTTATGTGAAGCCTTGCAATAAAAACATCTTTTTTTTGCTTTGCATGTCTCTCCTTGATGACTATCTTTGAGGCAGATTGTACACTTCTTCAGTGTTTTGAGGCGCTTCATTCGGCCTTTGACCGTTGAATAGATATCACAATCACTATCCCAGTGATCACGTGAGCAAAATATGCACGGTCTCTTCCTGCTTGTTGGGCTTCTTGTTTCTCTATGGTTTGTTTGCATCGTTGATAGGGCTGAAGTTCTTTCAGGCCTATACATTCGTTTTTGCTCCCCTTTGATTGTTGTAGGTTTGCTATCAGCCCGAAAATTCGAATACTGGTCGATTTTCACTTGTTGATTCACTTCCACCAAATCCGATAGGAAGTTTCTTAATTTTTGAATCGTCCACGGTTTGTCTATTTTCCTTTGAGTGTATACCTTATTAAGAATCCAGGGTGGCATCTTGCTTTCTATTATGGTTTCGATACTTGGATGTTCTAGGTTGTCTCCTAAAGCTTCCAATTGTCGTAGTACCCGTTCGATATTTTCAATGGTGATCATCCATTCTTTCTCATTTTGTTTGAAAGATTGGAGTTCCCTATACAATATTGACGCTATTGTGGAAGGATCACCATATTTGTTTTTAAGTAATTGTCTTATGATACCGTAATTTTCGGGCGCAATCTCATATCCTGACACTGCTTGTAACGCTTCTTCTTTGAGGCACGAATAGAAATAGTTCAATTTCTGAATGTCAGGAATTGTCTGTGAATGGACAGCAGCATCAAAGCTACTCCAGAATTGCCCCCATTGTCTAGGATCTTCATTAAAGGTAGGTAGTGATAGTTGGGGGAGCTGGACTGTGTGGTTGGGAGAAGGAATTATAATTTCTTGTTCCTTTCTTACTACCTTTAAAATTCCTTCTAATTTTTGCTCGATTTCATTCTTGCGCCTTGTGAGGGTTATTATTGCTTCTTGCCCCTCATGTATTACTCGAAACAGTCCTTGTTCCCCTTCTAGGATTGATTCGAAAACTTTTTCTTCCCTTTTTTTTGTGGTAATTGTTTGAATATATGAGAGCCACATCTCGTAGGCCTCTTTAAGTGATTTAATACATAATTGAATCCTATCAATCTTATCTGCCAGTACTTGGATCCTTGCCGTATAAAGGTTTTCTCTTT
>NZ_JACZHU010000124.1:0-2052 GCF_020278605.1 Wolbachia endosymbiont of Mansonella perstans
ATCTTTAAGTAGTTTCTTTCGTTTCTATTGGATGACATACGCTGCTAAAAGTTTGTCATATGGTTATGCAAAAGGTCTATTTACTCTAAGTATATTACATGTATACTTATTACTAAATTAAATTTGAAATGATAAGAGATGAACGAATTTAAATCAATCCGTAATATTGCGATAATTGCGCACGTTGACCACGGCAAAACTACTTTACTCGATAACATGTTAAAACAAAGTGGCACGTTTCGTGAGAATCAAGAAGTTCAAGAACGAGTGATGGATAGTGGTGATCAAGAGCGTGAACGCGGAATTACAATACTTGCAAAATGTACATCAATAATGTGGGGCGATGAAAAAATCAACATTGTTGATACACCGGGGCATGCGGACTTTGGTGGAGAAGTAGAAAGGGTGCTATGCATGGCAGATGGTGTGTTGCTGCTAGTTGACGCTGCAGAAGGTCCCATGCCACAGACTAAGTTTGTGTTATCAAAAGCACTAAAAGCAGATTTGAAGCCGATTGTGCTAATCAATAAGGTTGATCGGCCAGACAGAAGAATTGATGAAGTGTTGAACGAAATATATGAATTGTTTTTCAACCTTGATGCAACTAACGAACAGCTTGATTTTCCAGTATTGTACTCTTCTGGTAGGAATGGCTGGTGTGTTAAAGAACTCTCTGACGAAAGAAAAGATTTAAGCCCATTATTTTCAACGGTTATAGATTATATAAAACCATCTATTTACAACCAAAGTGCACCTTTTGCTATGCTGGTTACTTTACTTGAGTCTGATAAATTTCTTGGCAGGATATTGACAGGGAAAGTTTACCAAGGAATTGCAAAAGTCAATTCAGATCTTAAGGTACTCGATCTTGATGGTAATGTAGTTGAGCGAGGAAGGCTGACTAAGTTATTCTCATTTTCTGGCTTAAAACGTATTCCAGTAGAGCAAGCTGTAGCAGGAGACATAATAGCAATTGCAGGACTTGAAAAAGCTTCAGTTTCGGAGACTATAGCAGCATCAGAAGTTACAACTGCAATCAGTTCAACTCCGGTTGATCCGCCAACAATGGCGATTACTATAAGTGTTAACGATTCACCTTTTGCTGGGCAAGAGGGAACAAAGCTTACTTCCACTGTCATAAAGGACCGTTTATATGCAGAAGCTGAGACAAATGTTGCGATTACTGTGACTCCGACATCAAGTGGCGAGGCATTTGAAGTGGGTGGACGTGGTGAGCTACAGCTTGGAGTTTTAATTGAAAATATGAGAAGAGAAGGTTTTGAGCTTTCTGTTTCGCGTCCTCGTGTATTATCTAAAGAAAAAGACGATAAAAAGCTTGAACCTATAGAAGAAGTGGTAATCGATGTAGATGATGAGTATAGTGGAATCATCATGGAGAAACTCAGCTTCCGAAAAGGTGAAGTAACTGACATGAGACCTTCTGGCAATGGTAGAACAAGGTTAACATTTTTAGTGCCATCAAGGGGGTTAATCGGTTATCAAGGGGAGTTTCTAACCGATTCTCGCGGTGCTGGTATCATCAACCGTTTATTTCACAGTTATGCTCCTCATAAAGGTCCAATTTCTGGAAGACGCAATGGAGTATTAATTTCTACTGACAAAGGTGAGGCTGTGGCGTATGCAATCTTTAATTTGCAAGATAGGGGAATTATGTTTATTAAGCCACAAGACAAAGTATATTGTGGTATGATTGTTGGGCAGCACAACCGCGACAATGATTTGGAGATAAATGTACTCAAAGGTAAGCAGTTAACAAATGTAAGAGCTGCAGGTAGTGATGAAGCTATAAAACTTACCCCGCCAAAAATAATGACTTTGGAAGAGATGATAGCATATATAGATGATGATGAACTGGTGGAAGTCACTCCAAAGTCTATACGTTTACGCAAGAAATTTCTTGATCCAAATGAGCGTAAACGTGCAAGAAGGGAGAAGAATAAGGAGTAGAGTTACAGCTGGAGGTTTTACTGACAGGCTTGTCTGCATTTTAGAAAAGCGTCTGATGATCAACGAAAAAATCGTAAGAGAGAG
>NZ_JACZHU010000125.1:0-2020 GCF_020278605.1 Wolbachia endosymbiont of Mansonella perstans
TGGACTAACGGGGGATGCTTATCATATTACCGCTCCACATGAGAGCGGAAGAGGTGCATTGAAATCAATACAGCTTGCCTTACAGAGTGCACAAATTAGTCCAAATCAAATTGGGTATATCAATGCACATGGAACTTCAACGCCACTTGGAGATAAAATCGAGGTAATAGCAATAAAACAGTTATTTGGTGACTACGCTTATAAGATACCAGTTTCTTCAACCAAATCCTCTATAGGACATTTACTTGGTGCTGCAAGTAGTGTTGAAGCAATATTTAGTATTCTTGCGTTAAATGAAGGAATTGCTCCCCCAACTTTAAACCTGCACAAACCTTCAGAAGGATGTGATTTAAATTTTGTACCGCTTAAAGCTCAAGAGCATAAGATCCAATATGCGCTTTCTAATTCGTTTGGCTTTGGCGGCACTAACGCATCGCTTATCTTTGGAAAAGTATAATTAGTTCTATCGTTTATACTTGTCTACAAAGCGCTTATTTTGCAACAAAAATAGTTGGGGTTTGTATTCTATATCAATTGAAAGCATACAACGAGGCCAAGCGAAACTAAACTTTGCTTTTTAGCAAAGCTACCACTATTGAAAGATATGTAAGAAGCTTTATAAAAACTTAACATGATTTTATCATAAAAATGTCATTCTTATGTTTTGTAAAAGCGGTTCCTAGCACTAAATAGGTCTTTTTAAATAACTATGAGTTGGGTAAATTGGAAAATAAATTTTATTTACTTTTACAATGTCTTAAGATCTAATGTCAATTTATCAGTTGGAAGTATCAAAAAGGATTATAATTAGGCTAGTATGTTCTTTACCCTTTTTCTCAAAATATTACCTATTTATATTACAATACTTATTGGTTATTTAGCAGGAAAATGCCTTAAGATTGATAGAAATACTATATCTCAAATACTCTTTTATATAGCTAACCCAATAGTGATTCTGTATGGAGTATCTCATACAGAGGTCAATTTAAAAGTGATTTCTTTGCCGATTTTGATATGGTTTATAGGTAGCACTATGTCCTTATCGGTGTATTATCTTTCTTCTTTTTTATTTAAGGACAATACGAAAAACATATTGGCATTTAGCTCAGGCAGTACAAGTATGGGTTATTTTGGCTTGCCAATTGCTATGACTTTATTTGATGAAGATTCAGTGTCTGTATATGTTGTTTGTTATATAGGAATGGCACTGTTTGAAAATAGCTTAGGATTTTATATAGCTGCAGATGGTATATATACTGCAAAAGAATGTATGTTAAGGTTGCTCAGACTTCCTTCGTCCTATGCGATGATTCTGGGCTTCTTTTTGAGTGTATGCGATATACAAATACCTGCTTTTCTAACAGATGTTATGATGAATATTAGAAGTACATTTATTACATTAGGAATGGTACTGCTTGGGGTGAGTATTGCACAAATTACAAATTTTAAAATAGATTGGAAGCTTGCTTTAACCACTATCACAGCAAAGTACTTATTTTGGCCATTATTTGTTTTGGGAATTGTCCTAATAGACAAACATATCACAGGTATATACGATGAAAGCATATATAAAGCGCTGATGTTGCTAGCTATTATTCCAGTTTCTGGATCCAGTGTAATACTTGCTAATATTTTAAATTATCAACCAGATAGAGCTACTTTGCTGCTTCTCATCAGTACTGCAGTAGGACTATTTTACGTTCCGCTAATAATATCATTATTTTTTGCCAAACTTGTTCCTCTTTGATTAGAAATTTAAGCAATATAATATCAAACATACTTGTTGAAAGATCTTATACTGAAAATTAGCTATTCAGTTTGTATCTGCTTAAGACGTGGCTAATGTGTAAGCAAGAAATGGTGCCACGAAAGTAGTTTTTTCAGCCAATATTCTTTAAACTTAGAATAAGGTCTAAATTTACTACTTTAGTAAACCTCAGTATAAAAAAGTTGAAACTTCCTCAGAATAGTGTACAATTTTCAATGCTTTTTAAGTTAATTTCTCATAGCTTTTTCAAAG
>NZ_JACZHU010000126.1:0-2004 GCF_020278605.1 Wolbachia endosymbiont of Mansonella perstans
TGTACCGGCACGGCTTGAAAATTTTCCGATGATGGTTTTGCAGCAAATAATCGACGGCTTGTCAGATTTTTGCGCTTTCTCTATTGCAAGCGATATGGAGTTAAAATCATGGCCATCAATTTTGTTAACATTCCACCCATAAGCTGAAAAACGCTTTTCTATGTCATCAGAACAAGAGAGGCTAGTAGCGCCATCTATAGAGATGTCATTATCATCAAAAAGGGCTATCAACTTATTCAATTTGAGATGTCCAGCAAGTGATGCTGCTTCATGGCTTATTCCTTCCATGAGACAGCCATCTCCTAGCATTACGTAAGTGTAATGATTAATTCCAAACTGCTTTTCAAGAATCGATTCAGCAAGTGCCATGCCAACTGAAGTGGCAAGCCCCTGCCCGAGCGGACCTGTTGTTGCTTCTATGCCAGGAGTCAAACCAAATTCTGGATGACCTGGAGTTTTGGATGTGAGTTGCCTGAAGTTCTTTAACTCATCTATACTAATGTAGCCTGTCAGATATAATATTGAATATAATAACATTGAACCGTGGCCGTTTGATAAAATGAAACGGTCCCTGTTGAGCCATTTAGGATCGTCAGGGTTGTGATTTAGATATTTAGCAAATAAAATAGTTGCAACATCTGCCATACCAAGTGGCATACCTGGGTGCCCAGAGTTCGCTTTTTGTACTGTATCAATTGATAAAAAGCGTATAGCGTTTGCCATAGATTCCAAAAGTAGATGGTTCATATGTCAATAGAAAAACTTAAAAGTGAAGTATAAGAAATTAAACTGGCAAAAACAAGTTGACACTTAATGCTAAAATCCTTAATAATCTAGAGTTAGATTGTGAGAGTTTTTATATGACGACTGTTATTAATAGAAAGTATAGAATCAGCCGTAGGCTTGGTATGAATTTGTGGGGTAGAGCAAAAGATCCAGTAAACAAAAGGAAATATCCTCCAGGTCAGCATGGTATTCTTGGATTCAAAAGATTATCTGATTTTGGTAAGCAATTCGCTGCACATAAAAAATTTAAGTTTTATTATGCAATTTCAAGTAAGCAGCTCAGGCGTATATTCTTAGATGCTTATAACAGGAAAGGTTACACAGCTGATAATTTTATTGGTATCTTAGAATCAAGGCTAAGTTCTGTTTTATATCACTCTGGCCTTGTGCCAACAATTTATTCGGCAAAACAGCTCATATCTCATGAGCATATTACAGTTAATGATGAAGTGGTTAATATATCAAGCTACCGAGTAAAACCTGGTGATATAGTCAAGATAGGAGAGAGAGCAGTAAAGATCCCTATAGTAGTAGAGGCTGTGGAAAAACAAGAACGCAAGGCTCCAGACTATTTAGAAACAAACAGTAAGGAGCATTCAGTGAAGTTTTTAAGAGTGCCTCAATATTCTGAAGTTCCTTACTCAGCGGATATGGAAGTTAATTTAGTAGTAGAGTTCTACTCTAGGTAAAATAAAAAAAGCCCGTGTGGCGGAATCGGTAGACGCAGCGGACTTAAAATCCGTGGGTTTTGCGGCCTTGGGAGTTCAAGTCTCCCCATGGGCACCAATTTAGTTTGGCAGAGTATTCAAGAAATATGAAATGGTTTGATATAGAAGGCATTGCAGAAGCTTTAGAGAAAAAGTTCCCAGACGAAGATGTAGTTAATATCAGGTTTACTGAGCTTAAAAAAAAGGTCTTGAGTTTAGAAGGATTTGACGATGATGAAAAACGTTGTAACGAAAAAATACTTGAAGCCATTCAAGTAGCTTGGATTGGAGAAAGATCTTAGACCGCTATTAAACGATCTAATCAACGCTCTTTTCCTGTTATTTCAGTGCTTGACGCATAGCTGTTGTAACTTGAGCCTACCAGGAAGTTCAAGTATCTGGCTACTTAGATAACACCCTAGCGATTTTTACCTTTTTTTCTGCTTATGCCAATCTCACTACACAGAAAGGGGACAGACGAAAGTGGAAAAAAGTTATAACGTCATCCAAT
>NZ_JACZHU010000127.1:0-1989 GCF_020278605.1 Wolbachia endosymbiont of Mansonella perstans
GGTCGAAAAAGCCCTCTATTTCAACTCCTTTCTTTGTTGGCTAATCTATAGTTGAAGTGTGGAGAAAAGCGAAAACATGCCTAACAAAGCCTGTTCTTGCGGTTCTGATCATACACTTGATGAATGCTTTTTATTATATTACTATGGGTAACCGTTTTTTCTTCACCCAGATCCATATCTTTAATCTTTAAAGTTTTGCTGCTCAGTTCTTCATCACCAAAAATAAGCGCAACTTTAGCATCCGCTTGATTTGCTTTTTTTATTCGGGTTTTGAGAGTTCCGCTATACTCATAGGTTACATATAAACCATTTCTGCGCAGCTCATTTGCAAGTGCTAGAGCATGCTCTTCAGCCTCTTTGCCAATAGGAATTAGATAAACAGATCTTTTCTTTTTCACAAAATAGTTGGCCAATTCCATTATGCGCTCAATACCTCCTGCAAATCCTATTGCCGGAGTATGCTTCCTACCTACTGAAGATACTAAATTATCATATCTTCCCCCTGCAAAAACTGCTCCTTGGCTACCCAAATTTTCTGTGACGAATTCAAACACTGTGTGGCAATAATAGTCCAAACCTCGGACTAATTTATCGTTTACAGTATAAGGTATATCAAGAATCGTTAATCCATTTAGTATTTGCTCAAAGAAACTCAAGGACTCTTTTGTATAATATTCACTGATTTTAGGTGCACCAGAGATTATTTCTTTATCTGTCTTGTCCTTGGAATCTAATATTCTGAGTGGGTTCTTAATCAATCGATTTTGGCTATCTTCTGAGAGGTCGTTTTGAAACTTTTTAAAATATGATATCAAGGCTTCTCTATACTTACTTATTGTTTTACCATCGCCCAAAGAGTTAATTTCCAGCTTTACATTTTTATCAATACCAAATTCAGTTAATAGATGCTGAGCAAGTGTAATCAATTCAATGTCGGCTTTTGGATCTCCTATACCGAAAACTTCAAAATTTATCTGATGAAATTGTCTTTGCCTTCCTTTCTGCGGTCTTTCATAGCGAAATGCAGCTCCTGTCGAGAACAATTTTATTGGTGTTTGCAGTTTTTTTTCAATCAAAAGCCTGACAACCGCTGCGGTGAACTCAGGACGTAAAGTTATGCTCTTGCCACCTTTATCATTAAAGGTATACATCTCTTTATTGATGATATCTGAGCTATCACCTAAAGTTTTCGTAAAGACTTCTGTATATTCGAATATTGGAGTTTCAGCAGGCAAAAAGCCATATAAACTTGAAATTTCACTTGCTGTTTGTTGAACATATTTAAACCTATACCATTCATCAAACAGAAGATCTTTTGTCCCTCTAACTGTTCGATTAATCATAGTATAGTTTCTATACCCGAAACTTCTGGTATGTGATAGCACAACATATTTTGCACTCCTTGCTTGAGAGTAATCGCAGCACTTGGACATCCAGAACAAGCTCCTTGCAGCTCAACATAAACTATTCCGTCTTTATAGCCACGAAATTTGATATCACCACCATCTTGAGCGACTGCAGGTTTAACATAGCTTTCCATCAGATCTTTTATCCTGTTTACAATTTCTATATCACTTTCATCAAAAAATTCTTTTTCTAGTATATTGTTATCATTTACCTCTTCCTTATCCAGTGCTTTCCCACCAGAAGCAAAGTGATCCATAATCGTAGTTAAAATTTCCACTTTTAATATGTCCCAATTAATACCATCCGGCTTTGTAACTGAAATAAAATCATGACCAAAAAATACTCTTATCGCATGTTCTATTTGAAAGAGGTTTGCTGCTAGTTTAGAATTCTTTATTTCATCCGCATTTGAAAAATCAGCCGTTTCTCCTTCGTTTAAAATTGCAAACCCAGGAAGAAATTTTAGCGTGTTTGGATTTGGTGTCTCTTCAATTTGAATGAACATGTTGTTTACCATGGTGACTATAATTGTTACCATTTAATCATAAAATAATAAAAAAATATACATGTCATTCATCTTTT
>NZ_JACZHU010000162.1:0-1978 GCF_020278605.1 Wolbachia endosymbiont of Mansonella perstans
AATTAACTACCAAGGCAAGAAGGTTTTATTAATATGTAAAGAAATTGAAGCAGTTAACCCAACTCAGCTGGAAATTCAGGAAGAAGCTCTAGTATTATTTGATTCAGGTTCCCAATCATCTTTTATATCAAAGAAGTTAGCCAACCGTTTAAGTCTAACCGAAACTAAAAAGGAAGAATTAAAGCTCTTTTCTTTCGGAAACCAATTTCCCAAACTCTACCAGACTAGTAAAGTAAAATTCGGAATAAGAGCTTTAAAATCAAACATCATACCTATCAATGCTTATGTATTAGATTATTTAACAGATAAACTACAAATTATTAATCCAACTTCTTACGATATAAATTATATCACAAATCAGAAGCAGTTAGATGACTCGGAAGGATACTGGAGACGACCCGATATCATAATCGGAGCCGATCATTTCTTCGAATTTATGCAACCGTACAAAGTCCACCGTATGTCATCAGGATTTTATTTACTTCAAACTAAAGTAGGACCTATAATAACAGGTTGTGGTTATACTAACATGTCTTGTAAATCTGATAGTTTTAATATTAATTCTATTAACGTTACTACTGTTATTACAAATCAAGATATTGATCAGTTTTGGAAATTGGAAGTAATAGGAATCCAAGAGCAACCAAATGAACACGATGACGAGAAGGCATTAGAACAATTTAAGAATTGTATTACTAAAGAAAATAACAGGTATCAAGTTTCCTGGCCATGGAAGGATTCAAAGATTAACTTACAAGATAATTATGGTCTTTGCTATGGACGATTAAGGACGCTAATTAAGCGACTTCGAACCAACCCATCTTTGCTCGAACGTTATGACGAGATAATCAAAGAGCAACTACAATCTAACATTATTGAGAAAGTAACAACAAATATGGACCAAGAAGGTATTATACATTATTTGCCTCATCATGAAGTATTAACCCCAGGAAAAGCAACTACAAAATTACAAATTGTCTACGATGCTTCAGCCCATATAACGGAGAAAAAAGTTTGAATAATGTTTTATATCGTGGTCCCACTACATTACCTGACTTAGCAGGTGTTCTGCTTCGTTTCAGAATGATGAAAAATGTCATAATAGCAGATATAGAAAAGGCTTTTTTGCAATTGGAGTTACATCCTTCAGACAGGAATTGCACCCGTTTTTTATGGCTAAAAGATATTCAAGGAGAAATCACCAAGGAAAATTTGGCATGTTACCGTTTTCAAAGGGTTCCATTTGGTATAATAGCTTCTCCCTTTCTACTATCAGCTACTCTTAACTATCATTTAGAAACTTACGGAAGCGCAACCGCTTTAGAAATTAAGAAGAACCTCTATGTTGATAATGTTATACTACCTGTAAAAGGAACGCAAGAAGCATTCAAAATTTACAAGGAAATGAAGGATATTTTCAAAAACGCCTCGATGAACATACGGGAATTCTTTTCAAATGACAATGATTTTAACAAACTTATTCCTGAAAACGACCGAGCAGAAGTAAGTCAAACAAAGAAAATCCTCGGTATTAATTGGAATCCAGTCACTGATTCTATTGGAATAGTTTTAAAGCCATGGGATAGCTCAGTGCTAACAAAAAGGGCAATTTTACAGTTTATTGCTTCACAATATGATCCCTTGGGATTTTTAATTCCATCGATGCTATTATTCAAACTATTTCTACAAGCTCTTTGGAAAAAGAAATCATCCTGGGACCAATCATTGGAAAACGACGATATAGAGACATGGGGAATCCTTACAAGCCAATGGCCAACAAAGGTCAAAGATGTTCCGCGATGTGTGATAGATCCTGATCGTTTACAACAACTAGAAATCCATGTTTTCAGTGATGCTGCTCCTGTGGCATACGCTGCAGCAGTCTATGCAAAACAAGGTACAAACAGGTTTTTGAGTTTTGCGACATCTCAAATAGCTCCTGTAAAAGGTATAACAAGACCTAAACTAGAATTGTTAG
>NZ_JACZHU010000128.1:0-747 GCF_020278605.1 Wolbachia endosymbiont of Mansonella perstans
ATTAAGAGAGACTATAAATGCTGATCAAGGTGGGAAAACACCAATGCAAATGGCATTAACTGCTGGGATAACCAAGAATAAGCATAACCTTGTTGTTTGGGAAAGCAATACGATTAAGTTTTGCATAAGATTACTAGAGGGAGGTGCTCGCCCCAACCAATTGAAGCTAGCAGAAAGCGGCTTATTTCAAGAGCGAAAAGCATACTACCATAGTTTCCTGCTAAAACTAAGCAAATTAGTACAAGAGTCTAAGTTAGACCAGGAGACAAAGAACTTGGTTACAATTCAAATCGGGAAGATTATCAATGATGGCTATCCATTACATCAAGCAGTTTTGGGTAGAAATATATATAATTTTAATGAGTTGCTAAGAAGTGGCTATGATATCACTACTAAAGATGCAGAAGAAAATACAGTTTTACATTATGCTATAAGATTAGATGAGGGAGCAAAGTATGAATTTACTGAGCTTATACTAGAAAAAAACAAAGAGTTGGTAAATACTCCGAATAGAAAGGGACAAACACCTTTTCACCAATTGCTTCGGCATATAAAAGAAAAGAGTGAGGATCGATCATGTACAGATAGAAAATTTGAAAGAACAAATAGGTATAAAACCTTAGAACTATTACTACGAAGTGATACTGATATTACCGCTCAGGATAAAGAAGGAAATAATACCCTGCACTATATTGCTTCACTTAGAGGAGAGCAAAAAGTTACATGCTTGAAGTTGATTTTAAGTTT
>NZ_JACZHU010000128.1:757-1906 GCF_020278605.1 Wolbachia endosymbiont of Mansonella perstans
GAAAATCAATTGAGAAGAGCTATAAAAGCAACCAACAGAAGAGGCAGTACATCCCTAGAATTGGTATTAAAGAAAAAAGCAAAAAAAGGAAGTATTGAATACTTATCGCAAGAAACAATTTTTGATCCAGCAATTAATTATGACAATACAACAAAGTTTTGTGCAATATTATTGCAAAATGGTGCTAATTCTAGTTCTTTGTGGTTAAAAGATCCAGAATTCCATACTAAAAAGTACTATTTAATTCTACGAGATCTAAAAGATTATTCAGAGACTCCACACAAAGCACAGGAGAAAGCTAAAGAACTAAAAGAGAAGCTTAAGGAAAAATACCACTGTGGAACTGCTTCAAAAAAATGTCAGTCTGGCTTTAAAAAGGCAGGTTCTGCTATGGAAAAAACATTATCTGCTACAAGAAAAGCAGTATCTGCTGTTGCAAAATATATAGATCCAGCAAGTAGAACACGCGAATTGTTAGCAATTACAATAACAGTTACCATAATTGCAATGGCAGTGTTTGCATTTTTTCAGGGTCAGGTTAGAATTGAAGTAGCTATTCCTATCATAGCTGTTGCAGGGGTCATATGTCTTACTTTAACTTTAGGATTTAGTGGTATTAGAAAGCTTTTTGAAGATTCAACTAGCAAGGTGAAGAACCTTATTGACAATGATCAACAGAATTTAGCTAAAAGCTCAGAAGAGCAAAAGTCATCAGATCAATCTCCTAAAAATCCAGGTACCAAAGTGGATGATCCATTAATAACGAACCCAGCAGAATTAGGACGCTCAACAGTATAATTAATAAACTCTCTTCTCCGGGGCGATAAAATCAATCTCATCGCTTAAAGTTTTTTCGGCGACTTTTTTGTAATCAATTTTTACATTGATTTTGCCTTTCTTTTCTTCGAGCCACGCTATAGTATGTTTCATCCAGTCTTTATCATTGCGTTCTGGGAAATCTTCACGAGCATGGGCACCTCTGCTTTCTTCACGATTAGCTGCGCATTCCATAGTGATAACTGCTTGCGGAATCATGTTGGCAAGCTCCAGCGCTTCAACTAAATCACTGTTCCATATCATACTGCGATCTTCAATTGCAATGTTAGACATCATTTTTGCTACTTCTTTTATGGCTTTTTTACCTTCTTC
>NZ_JACZHU010000163.1:0-1811 GCF_020278605.1 Wolbachia endosymbiont of Mansonella perstans
AATACCTAAAGAATAACCCTTTTGATTAAGAGTCAAAAATTCTAAATTTAAAATAATCCTTTTAAAAACATGGAACACCCTGAAAATATGAATCTCATAGACTTTAAAATTATCCTACCACATTAAGAATCTTTCACCATCTAATCAACAATTAGATATACAAACTTATACTAAAAATTCTAGCT
This sequence comes from Wolbachia endosymbiont of Mansonella perstans, assembly GCF_020278605.1. Taxonomy (NCBI): domain Bacteria; kingdom Pseudomonadati; phylum Pseudomonadota; class Alphaproteobacteria; order Rickettsiales; family Anaplasmataceae; genus Wolbachia; species Wolbachia endosymbiont of Mansonella perstans. The sequence continues at coordinate 186 of NZ_JACZHU010000163.1, forward strand.
TAAAAACCAGCCGCGCTTAAAACGAATATACTTATTATACTAATAAGCCAGTGTGTATAAAAATCTTATGAATGCAAATCAAATATAATAAAATTATAATATATACACTACAGAAGTTTTTATAAAATAATAAAAGGTTATTTAAATATACATAAATCCAATTAATAAAGAGGTATTTTTATTTATAAAATACCTCTTTTAATTGGATTTATATTTAGTAATTATTTATTATTAAATAATTACTAATACTTGTATACTTATGTATGTAAACAAATTTAAAAATATTTTAAAATAAAAAATACAAATCAAAAAAAAACACTAAAAACAACAAAACAAAGATAAAAAAAAAGTACAAAAAATAACTAAAATAAAACCACTACCTTATACAACAAAATTATGCACCTCAAATATATAATAAACAAAATATAATACCTCACATTCACTCCAAAAAACGTCAATAATCAATAGACATATCATAAGACTGAGTATGATACCAATTAAAATTAAATAATTTAATACGAAATAAATTAATAATAAGAAAACAAACTCCAATAAAAACATGAGAACCATGTAAACCAGTGCCAACATAAAAAACGTTACCATAAATACTATCATTCATAACAAAACAGTTATTATTATATTCGTAAAATTGAAAACACAAAAAAAATGAACCAATAAAAATACAAATTAACAAAAAAACTTCACAATTAAATTTATTTAAACATAAATAACGACGAGAATACTTCAACAATTGACTATTTATCATCAAAAACAAACTAGCCATACCATTAATACCAATATAATCAGGTGATAAAATACCCAAAGGAGACCAAACACCACCCAATCAAGTTAAAGAACACAAAGAAGAGTCCAAATAAGTCCAAAAAATAGAAAAAAATAAAGCTAATTCACTAAACAAAAACAAACGAAATCCCTGATTAAATATACGATAATCATAAAAAGAATATTGACCACTTACATCTTCTAATATAACATCTTTTAACCACAAAAAAGATACATAAATAATATATAAAAAACAAATAAAAATAGAAAAAAAACAACCCATACTTATAAACAAAGCCAAACTAACATCAATACCTAGAATACCAAAACCGAACATTAAAGGATAGTAACTATACTCCATCTTATGAAACTTACGAAACTTTAAAAAAATTATATTCTACAAACCAACAATACCTAAAATTGTCATACTTAATATACTAAAAATATACCTAAACAACTTAAAACTAAAAAAATTAGTTAAACAAATAAAAAATAAACAACAAAAATAAAACAAAGTACAAAAAAGATTAAAATAATTAAAAGGATAATCTGTAGGATAATAACCAGCTCAAGTTAACCAAAAAAAAATCCAAACAAAACACATAACAAAAAAATACAAAATATTATCCAAAATAGTAAAATATCTATTAGGTCATACAAGAGCTACCAACACAAACACAGAGCTAAATATTAAAATAACACCAAATAACTTGTTAGGGACAGAACGTAAAATAGTAAAAGCAAATAAAAAATATCATTCAGGAACAACATGAGCGGGACTAGCTATAGAATCAGACTCAACAAAAATCATAGGATCACTCAAATTAAAAGAAAAATACAAAC
>NZ_JACZHU010000129.1:0-1773 GCF_020278605.1 Wolbachia endosymbiont of Mansonella perstans
CGTTTAATCTGTATAGACTGGAGATAAATAATAGCTTCAATACTATGATAAGGATGACGGCAAAGGTTGTCAAGTAGTTTTTTTGTTCTGTTTCTATGGCTAAAAAATCTAAATTCAGCCAGCACTTAGGTGATATCACTCTTATAGGCCTATGTTCGTGTAATTTCCCATAATAGTTAAAAAAATTAGTAGAAAGTTACTGTAAATTCACGTATTTTGAGGCTATGATATTCAAAAACACTTATGTATGGATGGTTTTATTGGAGTTAGAGGCGCAAGGGAGCATAACCTGCAAGGTATAGATGTTAATATACCGAAAAATAAATTAGTTGTTATAACTGGACTCAGCGGTTCTGGCAAATCTAGCCTTGCGTTTGATACGATTTATGCAGAAGGCCAGCGTCGGTATGTAGAGAGTCTTTCGGCTTATGCACGTCAATTTCTCAACATTCAGGATAAACCGGATGTTGAGTCGATCACAGGCCTCTCTCCTGCAATATCTATCAACCAGAAATCGATCTCAAAAAATCCAAGATCAACAGTTGGAACCGTTACTGAGATTTACGACTATCTACGCTTAATATACGCACGAATAGGAATTCCTTATTCACCTACAACTGGACTGCCAATAACGAAACAAACTGTGTCTCAAATTGTAGATACTATAATGGCGTTACCTTTAGAAACTAAAGTATATATACTTGCTCCCATCGTGCGTGGCAGAAAGGGAGAACATCTCAAAGAAATATTGGAAATTAAAAAGCAAGGATACGTAAGACTAAAAATAGATGGTAAAATACATAATATAGATGATTTACCTAAGCTCGATAAGAACAAAAAGCACGATATCTTTGTGGTTGCAGATAGGGTATCAATATCAGACGATATAGGAAATCGACTGCCAAGTAGCATAGAATCAGCATTAAGACTTGGTCATGGCTTAATGTATGCAGAAGTAGTGAACTTGCCTGATGATCATGATTCCAAGTACAGAAATGATCAAGTTTTAACTTTCTCAGAGAATTTTGCATGTCCGGAGTCCGGCTTTACTCTTGAGGAAATAGAACCAAGATTATTTTCTTTTAACAGTCCCTACGGTGCATGTTGTTCATGCAATGGGCTTGGTAAAAAACTGGCTATTGATATAAAGCTGATAGTGCCAGATGAAACGCTCTCAATATCTGAAGGTGCCTTGAGACCAGTGGGGTTGATGCTCCGTCAAGTACACACAGGTTATGGGTTTCTAAAAAATGTAATACTGTCACTAGCTGAAAATTGCAAATTCGGTCTTGATGTTCCATGGAAGAACATAGATCAAGGAGCGAAGGATGTAATACTCTTTGGTTCTAGAGAGATGAGATTTCAAGGTTTAGTTAGTATATTAGAAAACCAGATGGATTATGATGAAACACTTATTGAGCGATATTGTTCTATTGTTCGTTGTAAAGAATGTGCTGGCTGTAGATTGAGAAAAGAGGCACTTACGGTGAAAATTGATGGTAAGCACATAGGTGAAATATCTAGGCTCAGCATCGATGAATCCCTTAAATGGTTTGAAAATCTCCCAGGCAAGCTTACAGAGCAACAAAAGCAAATCTCAAATAAAATATTAAGTGAAATAATCAAGAGGCTAACATTTTTGAAAAATGTAGGATTAAACTACCTTACACTTGACCGTGAGTCTGGCACACTCTCTGGAGGTGAAAGTCAAAGAATCAGACTTGCTTCACAAATTGGCTCTGGTTTAACAGGAGTGCTGTATGTGCTTGATGA
>NZ_JACZHU010000130.1:0-1765 GCF_020278605.1 Wolbachia endosymbiont of Mansonella perstans
ACTTTTCAAATTGGTAGAGATATTCTATATACCGTGTGGTATTTTCACTATTCCCCACTTTAGTAGTTTGCCTTATTAAGTCCTTAATTAGCATATTTTGTTACTACAGCGATATTTCTGCTTTATACTCGAAAATTGATCCGTTACAAAGTGTTTTTGGGGATCTTCATTGTATATGTAGCCAATACCAAATCATGCATATACGAGCATAAGTCTACAAGAAGGATATCACGCGAGCAGCTAACGTAAAAACGAAAAAAACTACTTGTCAAGTAGTTTTTTGTTTCTATTGGGTAACTTTTCTCCACTTTTGTCTATCGGCTTTCTGTGTAGTAGAATTGGTATGAGTTACAGAACAGCAAAAACTGCCATTCTGTATACAGCAGGGCAGGGACAAATTCTTTGTTGTTTTTCCTTTCTCTCGTTTTCTTTCATTGCTAGTATCGTTTTCTTTGCATATGCCTCACTTTCGGGTATAGTGGGCTATTTAAGTTCAAAACAATATTCTAAAAAACTTTTCTATGTAATTTAATTCCTGTACATCATTTACTGCATAAAGTGGTGCTGTTTGCTGCTCAATACCCGGTACTTCTATAAGAACTTTGCCTACTTCTTGCCCTTTTTTAATTGGCGCAGGTATCATATCTTTATATTCAACACGCACCTTAATTTTATTATACAAGTTGCGACTATAGGTTATAGTAATATCGTTTGCAACTGTGATGGGCACTTTCTTGTCTTTTCCGTACAGAACATTTATTTCCTCAACTACATCATCCTTAGCGAATATCTTTCTAGTGCTAAAATGATTTAAGGAATACTGTATCAGTCTTTTTGCTTCTCCTATTCGCTCTCTTTCAGTACTTAACCCATTTACGACGGCGAAAATTCTCCTATCGTTTCGTTTTGCGGATACTACAATTCCGTAACCGCCAGCATTTGTATAGCCAGTTTTTAGGCCATCAACTCCGATGTCGTGAAAAAGTAGAACGTCGTTATATGTCAGGTATTGCTTAGAAAATAAATCGTAATACTCGGGGAAATCAGTAAAAATCCTCTTCGCCAATATTGCCAAATCTTTTGCGCTCATAAAATGATCTTCATCCGGCCACCCGCTTGAATTGACGAAGTGGCTGCTGTTCAGATTTAGGTTATGTGCAACTTCGTTCATTTCCATCACGAAATTCTCTTCTGACCCTGCAATACCCTCAGCTAGCGTGATGCAAGCATCATTACCTGAAACTATTACAATTCCTTCGAGTAGTTCTTTTACCGTAACAGATTGACCTTCCCTCAAAAACATGGAAGATCCTTTCCTTTCCCATGCTTTTCTACTTACTTGAAACTTATCTTCCATGTTGATTATTCCAGCTTTTAGGTAATCGAAGGCCACGTATAAAGTCATTAACTTGCTCATTGAAGATGGGGCAATTTTTTCGTCGGGGTTATGTTCAAAGATGAACGAATCTGAGGCTAAATCTAAAACTACTGCTTGATTTGCTTTGGTTCTAAATTGATATGAATATGAAGGAAAAGGGAGTAAAAAAACTGATAGTAAGATTACCAGTTTGCCTAATATATCCATAGTTTCAAATTTGCAGTGCACTAATCAATAGTATAGTTTTGCAGGGGTATTTCAATAGATCTCTTGCGTTTGCATGAAAAACGGTAGCCTACTTTGTAGCTAACACCGTCCATAGAAACAGAGTCAAAAGAACTACTTGACAACTTTCGCCATTACCCTTATTATAGTACTGAAGCTATT
>NZ_JACZHU010000131.1:0-1724 GCF_020278605.1 Wolbachia endosymbiont of Mansonella perstans
AAATAAATACTGACCAGGGTTTCTTTTACCTTTTTTTATTTGGTAAGTTTCTTAAGCATAGAGATTATTGAATGCAGCCTCCGCAAGAACATGAGAATAGCAGATACTTGCGCCTGCAACTGCAAGTGACCTACAAATCACAATGTTCATGTGTAGCGCTATTTGTATGGCAGAGGCAATGCAAGAAGTTTGTGCAAGTGACATCTTTTATTGTAATTATAATATATTCTAATTTAGCAATAAATTAACTAATAGATATTATAATATTAATAATTGTAAATTTATTGAGAGATATTTATGAGTAATGTAAAAGATATTTAAAAATTAGAAAAGGAAGGAAGGACCGTTTTATATTGGAGGTGAAGAGTGTTATAAAATAAAATTAGTGAGTAAAGATCAACAAGGTAAACAAATCTCTTTTTCTTATCCATATATATTTTCACACAGGCTAGATGATGAAGGTGAAAACCTATATATAGCAAGTGAGAGTGATGGCAAGATAATTAGGTGTCATTGGCCATTTCACAACGATAAAGAATATTCCTTAAAGGATATTCCCAGAGTAAGATGAAATTGCAGGAACTGCCAAGCCATTTTATAAATGTAAAGGTAATTGAACACAAAGGTAAATATAAGTTTGCTCTATATGATAGAGTAGTTAGCTCTAGCGAAGACACAAAAAACCTTATAACAATTCTGTCATTATCTTCATTGTCAAATTTTAACAGAAACTTTAATATCTTAGAATACAAAGACAAGGAATTGAGGCTTATCTTGAAAAAAAGCACTCATAATGAATATGATAAAATTTACGCTCCTATTATTATCAAAGAAAGCGATCGAAGTGAAATCTGTGAATTGCAGCACAATTGTAATATCTTCTTTTATAAAGATGGTACACTGTACGCATTTGAACCTAAAACTAATCAAGATAGTAATGGTTATTATTGGTAGAATAAATATTCTTACAGTGATTTCAGGTATGTTGCCCTAATAGATGATGGAGATGGTGACTGTAGATTACAGCTTTCAAATAGATGGAACAGAACTAGGACATGAAAGTACACCTTGTTACGATAAATTTTTGAATGAAGCATTTCAAGAATTAATCTCATATCTTTTGGGTCGACTTGAGCTGATACTCTTTACTATCAGATAACCAGATTCAAACTCTAGTTGATCACTTATAACCAACCACTAACTCAAAACTCTTGCTCAGGAGTTAAATGAGGCAAAACTGAAAATTATTTGTTCCTATTTTAAATGAGGGTCAGCTTGAAGCTCTAGTGAAAGGGTTAAAACCAGGACAATTAGAAAACATCTTACCCACTTAAGAATGGATCAGTTTAAAGTACTCATTAAAAATATGGACGATTATCAATTTATGGACCTAATAAGAAGCTTATCTGAACATCACTTAACTATTCTTTCCAAGGAACTGGAGCTTAATCAACTTTATATTCTGGTCAAACTCTAGAAGAAGATAAATTAAAGAATTTAGTCAATAAGCTAGATCACGAGAAGCTTGAGGTAATAAGCTCAGAATTTAACTGATCCTGGCAGAATCAAACTTATAACTGATTTCCTAACTAACTTTGAAAAACTTCAGACTTTTGCTTGCAATATGCCTGACCAGCTATTTGCAGAACTTTTGAATAATCTCGATGCAAAAAAGCTTAAAGATATTATCCACAATCTACCTTGTGAGAAAGTTATATCTGTAG
>NZ_JACZHU010000132.1:0-1701 GCF_020278605.1 Wolbachia endosymbiont of Mansonella perstans
TTTATTATTCTCTCAAAAACTTGGAGTCCGGTTTTCTCTTATACCGCTTAATAAGCAAGGGTATTGCATGTTTTTATAAATTTTTGTCTACATTAGCTGGACCTTACTTATTAAGCGGTATAAGAGAAAACCGGACTCCAAGTTTTTGAGAGAATAATAAACAACTCACATTGTGGAGTTTCTTTTGTCTTTTTTAACTAGCTAAAATTTTAACTAATCTCATTTTTTTCATAAAAAAATGTTCGACAAGTTTTGACATTTCCCTTATCATAAAACTATAGGCATTTATAATCTCAAGTTCAGCTACTTGTCAAGCGCATAGAGCATTAACGCCAAGTTCTTAAATAGGTATTAACTAGGCCTTTTTTTATTTGGTAAGTTTCTTAAATTTTTATTGCCAAAGTAGTATCTTAGGTTCCGGTGTAGGCTACTTGGATAACACCTTGTGTTTTAGGCGAAATCTGTTACAATATTTAGCACACTGCCCTCGCAAGCAATAGATGTATGCTTGACACTGGCATACAGTAAGCTTAACTCATTAGACATAAAAGGTTAATATATTTACAGAGTGGAAATAAATTACTAATAGTAAAAGACCTTACAAAGCGCATTAAAATGAAAGTAGTAAGTTTATATGCGAGAGTCTCATCGAAAAAGTAAGCACAAGAAAACACAATAGGTAGCTAACTTGCTGACTTGGACAGTAGAATTGATAAGGATGGGTGCGAGCTGCTAAATGAATATAAATTCATCGATAATGGTTATAGCGGATCAAATTTAAAGCGCCCCGGTTTATATAGTTTACTTGGTAAAGTAGTAGAAGGTAAGATTGGTAAAATTTACGTTCATTCGCCTGACCGTTTGTCACGTAAACATAAACATCTGATAACTTTATTTGAAAAGTTTCAAAAAGCAGGAGCAAAGGTAATCTTTTTGAACTGCCGGGTAGATGATAGTCCAGAATCTAGACTACTAGATATGCAAGGAATAGTAGCAGAACATTTGCATTGGAAGATGATAGAACGAAGTCTCCTAGGGAAAACCCATGTAGCGAGAGAAGGTCGTGTAAGTATAATGAGCAATACTCCTTATGGTTACCGTTATGTAAAGCACATAGTGAGAGAGGAAGCAAGGTTTGAAATTAATGAATAGGAAGCAGAAATAGTGTTCAAACTGTTTGCGTGGGTAAGTCAAGAAAGAGTGACTTTAAGAAAAGCTGTACAGCGACTGAAAGAGATGTGTATTATTACACCAAAGGGCAAAAGAGATTGGCATCCAAGTGCAATTAGTGGGATCTTAAGAAATCTCGCGTACAAAGGGCAAGCGGCATTTGGTAAAACGAAGGTAGGTCGAATAAAATAAAGAGATAGTGTGGGAAATGTGCGAAACAAACTATTCCGCCTATCATAACAACCGAAAAAATTGGATTCATATAGCAATACAAGTATAATTGAAGAGAAATTATTTGATGCAGTACAAGAACAACTGGCTGAGAATAGGGAAAAAGCAAGAGTAAGGAATGGTAAAGAAACGTCTTTGCTACAAAGGCTGGTTGTATGTTGGCATTGTGGATATACCTATCACAATATAAAGAGTGGTGATATTAAAAGAAGCTACTATCGTCGTAGTGGTTCGAACCCTTATTATTGTGATGAAATCGAAATATGTAGTAGTAAGTTAATTCGTACAGAAATATTCGAA
>NZ_JACZHU010000133.1:0-1605 GCF_020278605.1 Wolbachia endosymbiont of Mansonella perstans
GGAACACTGATGCATGTTTTTGCATAGTGTGCTGCATTTCGCTGCGTATTTTCGATACCCTTAGCTCTCCAGAAGCAAATCGCATTTTATTAAATCTACCCACTATCCAGTTTGTGCAATCTGAGTGCAGTTTTTTGTGTGGCGCATGAGGCTTTAGCTTCTCTTTCGCTCTGAGTGCTGCAGCTCTACCAAAAACTACAAGGTCAAGAAGCGAATTAGAGCCAAGTCGATTTGCACCGTGTACAGAAACGCATGCTGCCTCTCCAATTGCAAACAATCCTTCTACTACTTCTTCCTTACCTTTCTTCAGCGTAATCACTTCCCCATGGTAGTTGGTTGGAATGCCACCCATATTGTAGTGAACAGTTGGAATGACCGGTATTGGATCTTTAGTGACATTAACCCCTGCAAAAGTCTTTGCAGTTTCGCTAATTCCTGGAAGTCTTAGTTTTATTACTTCCGGGTCAAGATGCGCTATAGTTAAATATATATGGTCTTTTTTCGGCCCAACGCCTCTGCCTTCTCTGATTTCAATTGTTATTGCCCGACTTACCACATCACGAGAAGCCAAGTCTTTTACTTTTGGTGCATAGCGTTCCATAAACCTTTCGCCCTGAGAATTAACTAGATACCCGCCTTCGCCGCGACATCCTTCCGTCATCAAACATCCTGAACCATATATTCCTGTTGGATGAAATTGCACAAATTCCATATCTTCAAGTGGCAACCCAGCTCTCACCACCATGCCATTACCATCACCTGTACAAGTATGCGCGCTCGTTGCAGAGAAGTAAATACGCCCATATCCACCTGTTGCCAGCACCACCGAATGTGCACGAAATCTATGTAGTGTGCCGTTGCACAGTGACCAGGCAAGAACCCCGCAGCATGCCCCGGTTTCATTATCCATGATTAAGTCGATTACAAAGTATTCAACAAAAAATTCGGCGTTGAACTTAAGACACTGCTGATATAGAGTGTGAAGGATTGCATGTCCAGTTTTATCTGCTGCCGCACAGGTGCGTTGCGCTGATTTTCCTTTACCAAAACGAGTTGTCATTCCACCGAAGGCGCGCTGGTATATTCTACCATCTTCTGTACGAGAAAACGGTACGCCAAAGTTTTCAAGTTCAATGACAGCTTTAGCAGCGTTTTTACACATATATTCTATTGCATCTTGATCGCCGAGCCAGTCTGAACCTTTTATTGTATCATACGCATGCCAGCGCCAACTATCCTCGGCAATATTCCCTAAAGCTGCACTAATTCCGCCTTGTGCTGCAACTGTATGACTGCGTGTAGGGAAAATTTTAGAAATGCAAGCAACTGAAGAGTTAGTTGCAGCCATTCCAAGCGTTGCTCTGAGTCCTGCTCCACCTGCGCCCACTACCACTACATCATACTCATGCTCTATGATTTCGTACGCTGATTTATCCATATTTGCTTATTTATGATTACAGGCTTATAATACCACAGAAGTGGAGAAAATCCATACAAGTTTTCTAGATATAATAAATTTCTCACATATCAAATCAGTTTTAGCATATGCGAAAAAACTACTTGAAAAATTCTTTCAACTCCCTTTATAACAGCAAGGATGTTTCT
>NZ_JACZHU010000134.1:0-1578 GCF_020278605.1 Wolbachia endosymbiont of Mansonella perstans
CGGCGGTATAAATAAATTACGAGTCCTAAATTTCTCTATAATACTACTCATGCTAGTAACTTTCTTATTTTTCCCTTTGCCTTTTTAATTTAATGCGTTTTTGTAATGTAGGTAGGTCACACTTTAGCACTATAGGAAGAATTCTTGTATTCATTCTTTTACTAAGCTCTACTACTGAGTTATACATCCTTATATTGTAATCGTTATTTTTCATCAATTCATCGATAAATATGAAATTTTTTGAATGAATTAGATAGGCTTCTATTGCCTGAAGCATAATTTGTGCAACGTTATATATTCTATCTTGGACTTCTTTGGGAATTTGGTCATATTCAAAGATATTATCATATATAGAGCGGATTTGAGTATTGTTGGAAAAGTTGCTATTTACAATCAGTGCACCTATCATATTAGATAATTCTATTGCTGTAGAAAGCTTGCCACTTCCTGAAAAGCCGATAATATATACGAAAACTCCTGTTATCTGTTCCTTTATATTAATGTTTATCATATTATTTATAATGTTAAAATCTATATTTATAATAACATGAAACTTAAGCTTTAAAACATTTAAAACATTATATAGAAAAATTATTTTTGCAGTTAAGATATTATATAGTTCAAGGACATAAATTCCGTATAAGTCTCATAGATTATGTAATAGAGAATTGTTTACTAAGAATTCCTCTTTCTCTAATTTACCTCCAAACTAAAAGTATGAGTTTATTACGAGCCTCTCTTCTTGTATAAACTTTCAGAAGATCTTAGCTGAAAATTGTTTTATTAACAAAGAGCGAGGTAAAAAGGGACTCAATCTACGCCTATCAAATTTTATCTTACTTAGAACTGGATGGCCATACATATACTCACCTATCGGTGCGTTCTGAGAACCAAAAGTAGTTTTGTATATATCCATTTGGTATACGCTTTAATGAAGTGAATGAAAATTCATTGATGCAAGGTGTCGTTTGGTGGAGATGTTATTGAGGGCAAAGAATATCAATATAATAAAACTGGTTATGTAATCCACGGCTTTATTTATCAAGCAAGGAAAGATGTTTAAGCAATTTTTTACTTGCATACACCTTCTGTTGTAGCAGTTTCCTCCCCCAAAGATGGGTTACTCCCAACAAGTCAGTGGGCGCTGCATTTTTACAATGAGATACCTTACTGTGATTATAATTCCCTAGCGCTTGATGATACAAAAGGAAAAAGACTAATAGCCGATCTAAGAGAAAGTTTTGTGATGTTAATGCGCGATCATGGATCTATAACGTGTGGTCGGACTATACAAGAAGCAATGTTTTATACATATCGCTTAAAACAAGCGTGTAAAACTCAATGTTTAACATTAGTGATGAATAGGGAATTATCAATTCCAAGCAAAGAAATTTACTCAAAAGCTGTAAAGGATCTTTTATCTTTCAAAAGCAATTTTGGTGGAAGAAATTAACATGCATGGGTTAGACTAATTAAAAGTAAGTTGTAAGAGGCTCTTTGCACTACTATCTTCCTCTGAATGCTCCTCTTCTTGTTATCCAAGTAGCCTTTTTTCGTCATTCCAGTACTTGATACTAG
>NZ_JACZHU010000135.1:0-1543 GCF_020278605.1 Wolbachia endosymbiont of Mansonella perstans
AGGAAAATCTAAACCAGTAGAACGCAAGAAAGATTTAATGGAAAAACTCAAATATGCTGCCAGAGAATTTGGTAAAGCTGGTACTCGATCTGACCACCAAGCAGTATCCAAGGAATAGCAGCTCTCTATCGGCTTGAGGAAACAAAAAAGTTTTTGGTGTTGTAAATAAGGTTTTGAATTGGTTAGAGAACACATTCAAACATCTCTTTCTCCGCTATAATTTATTTCCAGAAATTGAAGGAGGGAAAATCCTAGGAGCTAGTACAAAAGTTAAGTATTGCACTCTAGAGGAGCAGGTAGAGCATGCTAAAATTGCTTACAAAGGAGAGTTATATGTAGATTTGATGCTAGAAATAGAAGGCAATAAGTTGAAAGGCTTCAAGGACAAACCATATGATACAACTGGTGATACTAGTAAAGGAGAGGAAGATTGTGTAGCTTATGTAATCACACTTGATGGAAAGTTAGTAACTCATCAACACATTAATGTTAATTAAGGTAATTTTGCTTGCCGTCATTCAACTCTTGCAGGTGGTAAGCCAGTTTTGTTCTCTGGTTTAATCAAGGTAAAAGAAGGTAAAATAACTTACATAGACAACAACAGAGAACATTATAAACCAACATCAGCAAATTTGTACAAAGCAGTGAAAAAATTAGAAGGTTTATTCTCAGAAGATGCAAAAGTTGTCTGTTTACCATATTGGGTTAGCTTGCAAAAACAAATCTCACTTATACGTAAAATCGTTCTAACTAAGCAAGAGCCGATAGAGAATTTCCTAAATAAGATGGAGCAGAAAGGAAAAGATAGGTTAACTAAATATGAGAGGCATTTTACTAAAATAAAGAAGCATAATGAGCAGTATGAACAAAAGTTGTTTTTTACAACTTATAAACCACCAATACCTATTTCAGATAACGGTCTTCAGTCGGTAAAAACAAGAGCAATAGCACTCTCAATTAAGAGGGTCTGTTGAAGAAATTTGTGATCATAAGCTAAAAGTTAATATTAAGTGCGACAGAAAAACAAGATAAGCTGTAGGCTTTGATATAATTTTTCACTACGAAAATCTTAGCAGATTCCTTAGCTTTTTTAATACCTTAGAACCAAATGGATGTGGTTACTTACCAATTGTTCAAAAAGATAAATTCATAATTACTATAAGCATAGACCAAGCTGACAAGTTAACAAAGGGTACCTCACAAACATGCCTGGTTAATGAATTAATGAAGAATATTTTACGAGAAACAAAAACAATGACAGTAGGACACTCAATAAGAAAGATTATTGGAACAAATTATGGTCATAAACCTACAATTACGCTTGCTAGAAAATAGATAGTTAAATTGCAGGAAATTGATGGAATAGTAGGTGTCAATGTAATTTTTCACTACAAAAATGATTGCAATAGCTTTACTAAACTTCTAAACCTCAAAAAGCATAGCTATATTTATACACCTCATCAAGATGAAAAAGCAGCTGATGTGCTTCTTATAGCCCTTCTGATAACAGTCAGGAATAATCAAAGAAACACAAAATCTACGA
>NZ_JACZHU010000136.1:0-1503 GCF_020278605.1 Wolbachia endosymbiont of Mansonella perstans
ATAAAAATGATATAACAACTGACCTTCTTCTCTTGAATATATTCTTGCAGGTGGTGTCATGTAAGTAGCTGATACTGGTTTGTTACTGTTATGCCCATCTTTAGTTACTTGGGTGACAAGAACAAGAAAAGTAAGCTCTGGCTTTTTGATTGAATAATAACCTCCTTATTTTCAGATACCATCAGTAAGCAAATATGGTGCCATATATTTTTTGGCTTAGAGAGAAGGTGTAAGGTGTCCGGTTAAATCTCCCAGGTGGAGCCTGTGAATCACAAGAACAATTACTCCTTTTTTTCTATTGTTGAACCTGCCTACTAAAGTCTGGTCAAACCAGTTTGTAGCACGCTTTCTAAGCGTTTCGCTCAAAGCTTGAGTGGGGCTTAGGGATCATCCACGATAATGAAATCACCACCTTCACCGGTCAGTGTTCTTCTAACGGACGTTGCGATTCTTTATTCTCTCTGAACTGTTTGAAATTTGTATTTGGCGTTCTGCTCTTTGGATAGTTCTATCTCCGGAAATAATTCTTGATACCAATCCGATTGCATTACGCACCTTATGTTAAGCGAGTGCTTTTCGCTCAGCCGCTGAGAATAGCTTGCAACTATTATTCTTGCAGTTGGCTGATTGTCTAGTATCCATGCAGCCACGTAACACTAACGCACATGGACTTCATCGAGCGCGGTGGTATATTGAATATTATTCGCCTCATTTTGCCAACACTTGCTGCTTTAAGCCTCTCTGCTATAACTTTTGTATACTGATAGCCATTATACCTACATCCCGGCATCACCGTTTTAAAGCATGGCTCAATGAATTTTAGAAAGTTTATGTTTTCCATATTAGTCTCCTGTCATTCCAACCTCTATGATGTCATCCAAGCAGCCTTTTCTTGTCATCCCAGTACTTGATACTGAATCTAGAATATACTTTAGTTATAAATACTAAGAAACTTATCAAATAAAAAAAAGGCAAAAGAAACCCCGTTAGCTAGTTATTCACTATCTATCTTTTAAATTGGCATTTTTTTTATTGCCCTAAACGCTTTAACAAACGCATTTTAGCTTATACTAAGTAAAAACCTTGAAAGTTTATAAAGGCATGAGGTACACATGGTGCAAAAAATTAAACAACAGTATGCCAAGTATATTGAGTTTTTTTGTTGTTTAATCTGCACGGACTGAAACTAAATAATAACTTCAGTGCTATGGTAAGGAGGTTATAGGAATTTGTCAAGCAAATTTTTCGTTGAGCTTCTGTACTAATTATTATCTAAGCTAATTATTGGTTGTGCATCTTGTTCAGAAATGAGGGTAACTAGTAGGTTATTTATCAATTGAATCTTTTGCTTCCCATCCAATTGTATACTTTTATTTTTTTCAAAATGGGCTATTACCTCCTCGACAATTCCTATTGCATTTTGCACTATATGCTTTCTTGCAGAGGTGATAGCATGTGCTTGTTGACGCCTCAGCATTGCTTGTGCAATTTCAGAAGAATACG
>NZ_JACZHU010000137.1:0-1484 GCF_020278605.1 Wolbachia endosymbiont of Mansonella perstans
CCCCATATGAGCTAAAATTGCGATGAGAGCGTTTTGCCTCAAGAAAGTGCTTTTTCCTGCCATATTAGGACCAGTGATTAGATGTATACCAGCTAAGTTGATGTTATTTGCGATAAACTTATCATTAACTTCAACCACTGGGTGTCTTCCGCTGCAGATATTAAACTCTTTACTATCGTCAATGATGGGTTTTACGTAATTGTTTTGCATTGCAAGCTCTGCAAACGCAGTTCGGATATCAAGCTTTGCCAAGGCATTTGCAGTGAGGGCAATTTTCTCAGACTCTTTAGCGATTTTACTACATAGTTCACTGAAAATTTTCATTTCCAAGCTAATCACAGCATCACGCGCCGTGAGAATCTTATTCTCCAGTTCTTTCAATTCATTAGTAGTGTAGCGCATGCTATTTGCTAAGCTTTGCCTGTGAATAAATATATCCGAGGTTAATTTATGATTTGCTGATACTTCAATGTAATAACCAAGGATGTTATTGTGCAATATTTTCAATGCGGCAATGCCAGTCAGGTCACGATAAGATTCTCGGAGTTTGGTTATCAATTTGTTGCTATTATTCAGCACATAGAATAACTCTGATAATTCTTGGTTATATTGTGGATTGATAAATCCTCCTTCTTTTGCGGAACTTAGGTTATTATCAAGTATAGCGTCGTTTAAAAGCTCAAACAGTTCTTTGTGATTGCCAAGGCTTTTATGTATTGTGCTAAGTTCACTCTCATCACTGCTTGTCATCTGAGCAGTAGACGCTGGTTCTTTTCCCTTTGATTCCGGAGTCAAGCACTGGAATGACATTTGAAAGTCAACTGCTGACTTTTTACTTAAGTGATAATTATGCAAGGGATCTAGCTTAGATAGAAGCTTGGACAACTCTAACGTTTTCCCAAGGCCTATTTTTAGTAGGTTCATGTCCTTTGGTGAGCCACGCCCTAACATTAAACGTGATAGTGACCTTTCAATATCTGGAATGTTAGATAATATCTCCCGTATTTTTTTGCGTCTTTCATGGCTGTTTACAAAAAATTCAACGGTGCTGATTCTCAAATTAATCGCTTTAGGACAAGCAAGTGGTGATGCAAGCATTTGTTTGAGCAGGCGTCCACCAGAAGCTGTAACTGTGTGATCAATAACTGAAATCAGTGAACCTTTCTTTTCACTAAATTGAGTTGAAAACAACTCAAGATTTCTCCTTGCTGAAGCATCGATAAGCATGAAACTTTGTTGCTTGTAGGGCTTTGGCAGCTCAAGCCTTGGAATGGAACCTCTTTGCGTTACTCTAACATATTCAAGCAGCGCACCACATGCCATAATCTCCACTTTGCTGAAGTTTCCTATAACTCTAAGCTCTCTGATTTTATAAAATTCGCACAGCGTTCTGTGAGATTTGTTGTACTCAAAAAAACTCTGGGCATGCTGTGTAATTGATATTTTATAATTTTTTAAAGTTGACCTGATTTTTTCATCCTCAG
>NZ_JACZHU010000138.1:0-1409 GCF_020278605.1 Wolbachia endosymbiont of Mansonella perstans
AAAACACCGCTTCTTTTGTTGTAGTCAAAGGAAGGCATCGTATAGGAGAAAGTCGATTAACTCAAGAGTTCGGTAAGCATTTTGAGTAATGTTACTCATTTATAGGTTTACCACCAGAAAAGCATACTATAATGTCTCACCAATTTAATGAATTTTCTAGGTAAATTGCTAGGTAAATTAATACGCCTTTTGCTAGGTATGATGACTGGAGCGATTTACTATGGACAGTTGGCAAGCGTATACTATCAGGGAAAATATTACTGCTGTTTGATAAAATCTCTTAGATGGGTTCAAAAGATCTAACTTTTTTAGGCAAAATAAAGAGTTTTTAGGAGACACAGCTAAAGAATAACAACAAGTTAATTTTTTTGTGTGTGGATCTGCATCATCTTGAATCGAAAAAAACATACTTAGTAGTACTGGTTTTGTAGGAAGGATATCATTAAATTTGACACTCTGGGAATTAGCGCTTTCTGATTGCAATAGATTTTGGCCAAAAAATATTTCATCATACGAAAATTTTAAGGTACTCGCAGTGCCGGCAGAATTCCAAAATATTTAGAAGGGGTAAATTTTAAACACAGTGTTAAAGAAAATATTAAAAAGCTTTATTTCTCGAAAGGTGGTTTTTAGTTGGGAGTTTGGTCAAGTATTATCAGATTTATTCGTGTGAAAAACGGCTTTTTATAAGCAAATAGTCAGGACTTTTTCTACTGGAGCTAAAGAACAAGAAGAAATTTATGTTGCTTTGGACATTGCGAGACATGGATACATTTCCGAGTATCTATATGAGCTCGAGCTTGCTGGTTTTATTGCAAAGGATCACACTTGGAATATAAAAACAGATATTGATTCGCGACTAAGAAGGTACAGACTTCAAGATAACTATTTAAGGTTTTATCTAAAATATATTGAAAAAAATCTAGGAAAAATTATCGTAACACCTACTTTATAGGATTACTTACATTCCTACCGGAGTGGCATATAATCATCGGACTTCAGTTTGAAAATTTGGTGCTTAACAATAGAAAAAGCACATATAATATCTTGGGATTGATGGAATAGTAAGCAAAAATTCATTTTTTCAGAGGAAGACAAGCAATAGTGCTGAATGTCAAATTGATTATATGATTCAGGCAAAGTTCAACACTCTCTACATTTGCGAAATCAAATTTTCAAAAAATAAAATCGGTCATTCAATAGTCCAAAAAATACAAACAAAAATAGATATACTAAACCGTCCAAAAGGCTTTTCATGCCGTCCAGTTCTCATTCACGTTAATGATGTAAGTGATGACGTTATAGATAGTGACTACTTTGCAAGCATAATTGATTTTGGAGAGTTATTAAATTGTAATACTAATGGTAATAGGACAAATTAAGGGTACCGTTTTGCCAGTCAACAATGG
>NZ_JACZHU010000139.1:0-1348 GCF_020278605.1 Wolbachia endosymbiont of Mansonella perstans
TGAAGCACATAGAAAGGTGTAAAATTTTACTGCATTTAATTGATGTAACTCACAATGACGTCATTTCAGCGTATGATTGCACACACAATGAGTTGGAGCTTTACAATAGTGATCTTGTTAGAAAGGAGGAGTTTGTGGTGTTAAACAAATGTGACTTACTGGAAGAAGCAGAAATTATGGAGAAGAAGAATCACTTGGCTAACTACCTTGATAAAGAAGTACTATGCTTATCAATCGATGATGATTTACAGCCCATTTTGAGGTCATTAAGTGAAAAATTGAAAAAGAACAACCCTAAGGAAACTGATGTATATGATCCTTTTAATTCATAAATTTCGTGCTCATGGCCACGTATAAACAAATCCAATATTACTTTCGACGACTTGAACAATTTTCTGTCAAGAATGGATATTTTAGGCATAAACCCCCATCATGTAAAAAATTCAGAAAAAACGCAACGCACACACTACGGATATTAAGCACGTGTGTGCACCCATGCACACTGAAGAAGATACGCTATATTTTTTTCAGTTGTTTAATAAAAAAGTCTGCAGATGGAGATAGATTTTGAGCTCTCTAAATATCTTTACTGTAATTATAGTAACACTGAATAAATAGGCGAAGTAATTTTTTGCTGGAAATCCATTTTATACAAAATATTCGATCTAATTTCACTTTATGACGGTATCATCCAAGTAGCCTTTTTTTATCACTCCAACCCCACAGCTGTACGAACATTGCAATTAGCAAGTAATTTGCATAACAGACGGTGTCACCCCAGTGCTCTGACACTGGGATCTAGCCTTTCCCATGATCATCAAAACATCGTATTTTAACATAAAACAGCTACTTTTATACTCACCAACTTAATAAAATTCCTGGATGCCAGTGCTTGACACTAGCATGACGCCCTCCCAGTAGCACAATGTTTGTACAGCCGTGTGCTCCTTTCTTGCCATTCCAGAGTTCTTTCTTCTGTCATTCCAGCGCCACGCGCTGGAATCTAGATGAAAAAAGTGTAGATCCTAGTGTCAAGCACTATGATGACAAAGGGGATGTCATCCTAGTAGCCTCTTCTCTTGTCATCTAAGTAGCTGACACTGGGATTCATAATACTACTTTATCAATAAATATTTTAGAAATTTGCCAAATGAGAAAAAAAGGCAAAAGAAACCCCGTTAGCTAGTTATTCACTATCTATCTTTTAAATTGGCATTTTTTTTATTGTCTTAAACGTTTCAACAAACGCATTTTAGCTTATACTAGGTAAAACCCTTGAAAGTTTATAAAGGTATGAGGTGCACATAGTGCAAAAAATTAAACAACAGTACGCCAAGTACATTGAGTT
>NZ_JACZHU010000140.1:0-1279 GCF_020278605.1 Wolbachia endosymbiont of Mansonella perstans
TTGCTCTAGGCCTTGCAAAAGATAAGTTAATGCTGCAACTTTTTGCTAAAAAAAACAGACATGACGCCCCTTTTTGTGGAATGATAATCAATACGTTAGGAATATTAGTTTTGCTTGTTCTCACGTCAAACAAAAATTTCGCTGATCAAGTAACTTCAATAATTGATGTTTCTGTAGTTTCATACTTATTTGTCTATTTAGCGTGTAGCCTTGCTCTTCTCAAGGTTATTATACAAGAGAAAAATTACCACAAATTCTTGGTTGGAAGCGTGGCTATACTTTTTTGCTGCTGGACAATATATGAAACTCCCATAAGCACATTATTAATGTCAAGCCTGTTCCCCCTAAGCGGCACACTTATTTATTTACTTTGGTACCGCAGATCCACAAAGTGATCCTCCTAAAAGCTTAACTCAAAAACATAATTTTTTATTTGTTAAAACTCTTGGGGTCAAGTTATACTACTGCCTGTGTTGATAGAATCAAGAGGTATTGTGTCAAATAAAATAGGTTTTTTAACTGTTTTTGCTTTAGTAATCAGTAGTCAAATTGGCTCTGGTGTTTTTATGCTTCCAATTAGCCTTGCACCATATGGTACTTATAGCCTAATAAGTTGGGCAATATCAGGAGCTGGTGCTGTATCTCTTGCACTAGTGTTTTCCACGCTATGTTCAAAGTTTCCAGAGACCGGAGGCCCTCACGTTTATGCAAAACATGCCTTTGGTCCTACAGTAGCTTTTTTTGTTGGTTGGACATATTGGATAATCTCCTGGGTTAGCACAACAGCTCTAATAGTTGTGGGTGTTGGTTATCTTACACCATTTTTCCATGAAGATATCCAAAGCATGCGTTTGCTTTTAGAGTTGCTACTATTTACAGTCATTACGTTAGTAAATTTAAGAGGAATAGCTACTGCTGGGCGCGTTGAGTTTCTACTCACGGTTATAAAAATTTCTGTATTGCTTGCAATACCTGTAGCAGCGTTATTTTTTTTCGATAGAAACAACTTTATCATAAGTGAAGAAATCTCAAGTCTTACAGCATCGCAGATTCTTGCCCGCTCTACACTTTTAACTTTGTGGTGTTTCGTTGGAGTTGAACTAGCAACAGTACCCGCAGGATCGGTCGATAACCCGACCAAAACTATACCAAGAGCTGTTGTACTTGGCACAATCTGTGTTGCTGTTATATATTTTATCAATAATTTCACGATTATGGGGTTAATAAATGGGAATGATTTAGCAAGTTCAAGAGCGCCGCATGTTGATGCAATAAAAAT
>NZ_JACZHU010000141.1:0-1271 GCF_020278605.1 Wolbachia endosymbiont of Mansonella perstans
CTTTAGTGATAAAAAATAGACTATTCGATAAATCAGTATATATCTACATACCAAACAATGAAATCAATATTACCGTTCATGGCAACAAGACAAAGAATATAAAATGTCACACAAACAATAACAACCACTTCGTTGTCAAACTAAACGATTTACCATCTTTGCTAAGGTTTGACAGAAATGGCACTGTGATAGACTATATAGAAACACTTCGTTACGCAGATCATGGACTGAGATGTGATATTGCATCTGATTCAGAAGATCAGCAGAGTATTATAACTGAAGTGAATGGTAAAAGTAATTATATTCAAATTGATCTCAACAAAGAACTGAATGGAAATGTTAAGCTAGGATTTGATTTTTATACTTACCGGTATGAAAATACTGCAATTCCCGAAAGTTATCTTAATATCGACATTAAATTTGATTATGAGTTTGTAACCCACATTTCAGCTTCCAGAATTAATCTCAACATAGAAAAATTTTTAATTCAAAGTAATAATTTTTCTCTTACTGCAGACGGTGGAATAAACAATTACAATCTGATTACATCTTCATTTAAAGATAAAATCAACGTGGTCATGTCAAATTACAAGGAATTGATCCCGCTTTTAACTGGTGAGAAAAATCACTCAAAAGCTTCAGATGTATTTCAAAATTTAATATCTTCCTTATCAGAAAAAACAACTGACGACAGCATTCAATTTTCAATAAAATATGACAATGATGTAGGGTCAAGTTTTATTGGAAAGTTATCTACTACTGATTTTATGAACCAACTAAGTAAGGTCATTGAGCTAACCAAGAATGAAAGCGGTAGTTAGCTTACTTTTTACATTGACATTTCACTTAAGCATAAACGCTTTTACTTTAGATGATAAGCTCATAAACAAAAGTATGGAAAAGCGAGCAACTAATTTATTTGAAATAATAAAGTGTCCAATATGTTCTGGTGAGTCATTATCTGAATCCGAGTCTAAGATTGCACATGATATGCGCAAGACGATTCGTAAAAAGATCAGTGATGGGCATGCCGACGAGCAAATAATTTCAGAGCTGAAAAATTCTTATGGAGATTCAATTATAATCATTCCGCCTGTAAAATTTAGCACTTATGTTTTATGGTTTATTCCACTCACAGTTCTGCTAATAGGGTGTTTTCTGATACGAAAATACACCAAGTAGCTCCTCTCCTGTCATCCCATAGTGCCCTGACACTTGTATTATAGATTGTATATTAAATTAAAGCCGTAAGGCTATAATGAGCAAGGAGT
>NZ_JACZHU010000142.1:0-1257 GCF_020278605.1 Wolbachia endosymbiont of Mansonella perstans
TACCATGATCTTCCATCCCATACCACGATGCTACTCCTATTTCCTCGTAATGGTTACAGTGTTTGGGATAATAAGTTACCCCATTTATTGTGTAGCTATTGCCAATTTTATAATGGCCTACGGCATCATCGCACCTTCTGCGAAAACCGCAACTACTTATCAAAACAAATATTAGGAATAAAAAAGCTAGATTTTTTATCATTGTATTTAGTGAAATGGTTCGATACCATGGGGATTTTAAATTATACTATAATAAATTTAGTAATTAGTAAACGTCTACTGCTAAATATGAACAATACTCGAAAAGAAACAATACATATAATCGGTATAGGTGGAATTGGAATGAGCGCAATTGCTGAAATTCTTCATAATTCTAATTATAAAGTCCAAGGCAGTGATATGCAATCAAATGACAATGTAGATAGGTTACAAAAGCTAGGTATAGAAGTATATATTGGCCACAATGCCAATAACATCAGGCAAGCCCAAGTGATCGTGCATTCTTCTGCGATAAAATCCGACAATGTGGAGTTAATTGTCGCAAGAGAGAATAATAAAACCATTTTGCATAGGTCAGACATACTTGCTGAGATTATAAAAGATAAATATGTGATAGCAGTTTCAGGTTCAAGTGGAAAGACGACAACAACGGCTATGATTGCCTCTATTTTTAACCACTCTGGTACCGATGCAGCTGTAATTGTGGGAGGAATATTAAACTCCTATCGAAATAACTCAAAACTTAGCAAGAGTGACATTTTTTTGATTGAGGCTGACGAGTCTGATGGAACTATGTTAAAAATCCCTGCAAATATTGCTGTCATAACGAGTATCAACGACGATCACATAGACCATTACAGTACATTTGACAATCTCAAAAATGCATTTTCCCAATTTGTAAATGAAGCAGATTCTGCGATTTTACCTGATTCCGTAGACATCAATTGCGATACAGGCAATTCTATAACGTTTGGGTTTAAAAATGGTAGCATAAGAGCCAGCAACATTAAACAGCATGTTAGCAACATAGAATTTGATGTGTTGATTAACAATAACCACAGAATAAAAAACGTAGTACTATCAAACGCAATAGGAATACATAAAGTCAGCAATGCTCTGGCTGCAATATCGGTTGCAGTAAAGCTTGGAATTAGCGATTCGGACATTAAAAAGGGTCTTTTGGAATTTAAAGGAGTAGCAAGAAGATTTTCTTTAATCGCTGATGTTAAAGGTGTTAAGTTAATTGAGGATTATGCC
>NZ_JACZHU010000164.1:0-1232 GCF_020278605.1 Wolbachia endosymbiont of Mansonella perstans
CTTTCTACTACTATATATAGACTGTCAATTTCCATCTGAACTGTTTTCTTCATAATGGCACTCATCGGTCTCTTCATTCAAGCATCCAGTTCTTTCAACATTTTTATTACGCTCGCGTTTGTTAATAATTTTAATAAAGGTTTAATTACTCAAGTTTGAGATTGAGACCACACAAAATTCAATTCAACTCGTTCTCTCAACGTCAATTCATCACAACTTTCACGACAAAATTTTATGGTGCCACGAGCCGGGAGGAAATGTCGACCTCTCTCAACAAATCAGCACAACCAACAATTGACAGAATAATTGAACTTATGGAAGAAATCAAGAAAATCGAATTATCATTACCAGATCGAAACTTACCAATGGAAGTTCAGCAACAGCAATATGAATCCAAAGAACGAATCGTCAAGGACAAAGTTAAGCGGTTAGAAATGTATGCAAGTAATCTGGAAATGATTAACCAAAAATGGCTGGATCTTATACAACAAACCACGGCAACAGCAAAGAAAAGAGAAGAAGAAAAATACGAGAGAATGGTCAACGATAAACAAGGTATTCTGCATATGATTAATAATAGTAAGGAAACTATTATTACTCTACATTCATATTGTAATGATTTAGAAATGGTCTTTCAAAAGGGAAAACTGTTAGCTACTACAGAGAAAGAATTAGTTAAGCCGTCACCTCTTATCATTCGACAATAAATTTACCACAGTTACCACTACCAACTTTTAGTGGGGATATCAAGCTGTGGAGAGCATTTTGGAATAGGTTTAATACAGCGATACACCTGCAGAAAATTCCAAATATCCAAAAACTTATTTATTTGATTTCATGTTTAAAGGGAGAAGCATTAGAAGCTATAAGAGGGTTTGATGTAGCCCCAGAGAATTATGAATTAATAAGACAGGTCTTAATCGGCAAATATGGTAATCCTTCAATTATCAAGAAATCATTATACAACGAATTCCACTCCATTCAACGAAACGATAAAGAATGGAAAACAAAAATCGAAGCAATGGAAAAAATTCTTCGACAGTTAGAAGCATTGGGCGAAAATCTGGAACATTCCAGTATTGAAATAACAATCGAAAATAGACTACCACCATGGATTTTGGATAAGGTCTATCAGATGAAGGAAGGAAGAGAATCGTGGACAGTAAGTAATTTACGAAATTTTCTAATGACATTAATTCATAGAAGCGAAGAGGTAAGTAGGAATCAAAAAC
>NZ_JACZHU010000143.1:0-1215 GCF_020278605.1 Wolbachia endosymbiont of Mansonella perstans
TCCTAGATTCCAGAGTCAAGCGCACAGCTGTACGAACATTCTTTAAAAGAGTATAATGAAAGGAAAGTATTGAGGTATGAGACGTTTTACTACAAAGAAATAATATCAAAATTGCCAAAGGTAGAACTGGACAAAATAGATGAAGCTGTCGGTGCCGATTACAGGGCTAGCAAACTTACAGGGGAAAATATATTTAATTTGCTGCTATATAACATATTGGAGAAAAATGAGCTGAGTTTGCTCACTATTGAGGAAAGTTATCACCGCATGTTTAACTTCGATACACGTCATTCATCAGTTGCAAGTCGTTTGGAAACAATACCTACTGAGTACTTTGAAAAGATTTTTTGTTTATTTTACAGAGTTTTTGGAGCTCAAAAAAAATTGATGATCATAGATTCAACAATACTTCAGCTATCAATAAATTATTGCAGCTTGGCATTCCCTGCAAAAACATAAAATATTGCCCAAAAAACGTGATAAAATGTATAATTGCAGCAGATGGAAGATTTGCAAAGCTGCTTAATTTATATACTCAAGCAGAGGGTTTTTCAGATAATAAATTTGTTTCGAGCTCAATCACGGTAAAGAGTCACATATTTGATCGTGGTCTACAAAAAACGTGCAACTTTTGAGGAGTTTATAAAGGAAGGCATACCCCGCAGTAATGATAATATTCGCTATAAAATAGTTCGAACCCACCAAGAGGTTGAAGGTCTGAAAACAAAAATACTTGAACTGACGGAGGATGTCATAGTCAGATTGGGGCAAGATGGTTCGAGATTTTTGTCATTTAAGATCAGGTTGATTATGGCGAAAAGTCAGGTAAGTGGTTAGGTTCTTACATTTTTAACTAATATCTATGGAGTGTCTGCTATAGAGACCTGTGATATCTATAAAAAACGTTGGTCAATAGAAGTGTTTTTTAGATTTATCAAGCAGGAGCTCAACCAAAGCATTTTCTTGGATACAGCAAAAACACTATTATGGTTACACTGTACATGATTCTTATAGTTTCCATTTTACTAACAGAAAACGCAGCGGAATGGAGAGCTATAAGTTCATTAGGCATGCTTTCATGAACGGGCTTAGACTTGAAATCCTGAAACCAGTCATTGAATACTGTGGTGGAAATCCAGACAAAATCTAAGATTATTACCTTCTTTCCTTTCCATAATTAATATTCGTACAGCTGTGCATCACGCGCTGGAATGA
>NZ_JACZHU010000144.1:0-1171 GCF_020278605.1 Wolbachia endosymbiont of Mansonella perstans
ACACAAGTAGTAGAAGCATTTGGCAAGCCGCATATGAATGTGGGGACAATAGGACATGTAGATCATGGGAAGACGACATTGACAGCAGCAATAACAAAGTATTATGGGAATTTTGTAGCATACGATCAAATAGATAAAGCACCAGAGGAGAGGAAAAGGGGAATAACGATCGCAACAGCACACGTTGAATATCAGACGGAAAAGAGGCATTATGCACACGTTGATTGTCCTGGGCATGCTGACTATGTAAAAAACATGATAGTAGGCGCAGCGCAGATGGATGCGGCAATATTGGTAGTGTCAGGGGTTGATGGTCCAATGCCACAAACAAGGGAACACATATTATTGGCAAAGCAAGTTGGTGTTAAGCATATTGTGGTATACATAAATAAAGCTGATGTTGCTGATCACGATATGATTGGTTTAGTGGAGATGGAAGTCAGAGAATTGCTAACAAAGTATGGCTTTCCTGGAGATGAAGTACCAGTTATTGTGGGTTCAGCATTAAAAGTGCTGGAAGGTGAAGAAAATAGTGAACATGGAAAAAAATCAATGGATAAATTGATGAAAGCATTAGATGAGTATGTGCCTAATCAGCCGAGGCCTGTGGATTTACCATTTTTAATGCCAATAGAAGATGTATTTTCGATATCGGGGCGTGGAACTGTGGTAACAGGAAGAATAGAAAAGGGAGAAATAAAGATGGGTGAGGAGATAGAAATAATAGGTCTGAAAGCAACGCAAAAGACAATATGTACAGGTGTTGAGATGTTTAAGAAGTTACTGGACAAAGGATGTGCAGGACTCAATGTAGGGATATTGTTGAGGGGAACAAAGAGAGAAGAAGTGGAAAGAGGGCAGGTATTAGCAAAGCCAGGAACAATAATGCCGCATAAGAAGTTTAAGTCGGAAGTGTATATATTGAAGAAAGAGGAAGGAGGAAGGCATACGCCATTTTTTGCAAATTATCAGCCGCAATTTTATATAAGGACGACAGATGTAACGGGAAGTATAAAATTGCTGGAAGGGAAAGAGATGGTAATGCCGGGAGATAATGTAAGTATAGAAGTGGAATTGCAAGTATCAATAGCGATAGATAAGGGGCTGCGTTTTGCAATAAGAGAGGGTGGTAGAACTGTTGGTTCTGGTGTTGTTTCTGAAATTTTGGAGT
>NZ_JACZHU010000003.1:0-17628 GCF_020278605.1 Wolbachia endosymbiont of Mansonella perstans
TGGATGCCAGTATCAAGCACTGTCATGACATTCTCCTAGTAGCACAATGTTTGTACAGCTGAGGAGTGTTGTTATAAATGCTGTGCTGCTATGGCAATTTCAATGTCTCCTATGTTGCTTTTATCAGCTCTGCAATCATTAATCTTGATATTAAGTTTGTTAAATCTCCTTGAAGCTTGTGAATAGCTGATTACTGCCAAATCTTTTTCCTATTTGTTGCAAATATCCTTGTATAAATCCACTGTTTGTCTCAATACAATTCTAAAAGATTGGCGATTATATGCACTAAAATCGCGACTTTATCACTATAAATATAGTTGATGCCTTGCATTTTTGGACTATTGTTATACCAGTTTTCGATAGCCCCATTAAATATAGTAAAAAATATTTCCCCTTTTTTCGAGGAATTTATTATATTCTTTTAGGTTACTGACTTTCATTCTCTGTGGCATATTTTTTCTTCGGGAGTTAAAATAGCTACTCTGTAATGAGTTTTGTCAGTAACGCTAGTTTTTTTCGGTTGCTGTGCAGCAAAGCCATACAGTCTCCAGGATTGTTATACTAAATCCATAATTACACTCTTGGACCATACATCTTATGAATATCCCACTTCCAAACTTTTCAGCAATCAAGGACTATTTTATTTTCTTAATCACTTGCCTTTCTCTTGCAATTGCAAGGCTTTCCTTTGGCACATCTTCCACTATAACACTACCCGCTGCGATTACAGAGTCGTCGTGGACATTAAGCGGCGCAACCAATGAACTATTGGCACCAACAAAGCAATTGCTTCCAATATTTGTTTTGTGTTTCTTTTTCCCATCATAATTACACACAACAGTACCTGCACCTATGTTACTTTCCGGCCCTATTTTAGTATTTCCTATATAACTTAAGTGCTTTATTTTAGTATTCATGCCTATATCACTTGCTTTTGCTTCAACAAAGTTCCCCACGATTGCACTGTCACCAATTGTTGTGCCTTCACACTTGGCAAACGGACCGATTCTAGCATTAGATCCTACTTTTACTCCAGAGTCGAAAAAAACGTATGGGTAAACAATCGAATCCATACCAATTTGTGTATCAAGAGAGAAGAAAACGGTCTCTGGAGCTACGAGCGTTACCCCGGAGTTGGTAAAAAATCTTCTTTTACTTTCTTGGAAGTAAAACTCAGCTTTTGCGAGGTCATTTCTGTTATTTATTCCAATTGCTTCTTCTTCGTCAGTAATAGCGTAATCAACATTTAAATTGCTCTTCGCAGCAATGGAGACTATATCAGTTAAATAATACTCTTGTGTCAACTTATTACACTCTATTTTCCCCACCAATTCACGTAAATTCTTTGCATATGCAACCATTATCCCAGCATTAGCAAGAAATTCCTCATCATTATTTCCACCATTTTGTGCTTCTACGACTTCTCTTAAGGAACCATCCTCAATAACTAACCTACCGTACTCTTTATTGCTTGCCCTAAAACCTAGGCAAATTAGTGCCTTGCCTTCTAAAGAGCTAACCATTTTAGTTATCGTGCTGCTTTTTATGAGTGGGGTATCTCCATACTGTACAACAACTATGCCTGAATCTGGCAGTTTTGTCAGGCTTCTTATTGCAGTTTCAACTGCATCTCCTGTTCCAAGCGTTGACTTTTGTATAATTAATTGTATATCTTCAAAGCACTGTAACCGCTCAATTAAAGGCAAATCAACTACAATAGCTATATTTTCGGGATTCAGCTGTTTTGCATTGTAAATGATATGCTCGAGCATAGAGAAATTGCCTATTTTGTGCAGGACTTTGGGTAAGTTCGAATTCATTCGTTTGCCATGCCCAGCAGCAAGTATAATAAATGTGTAAGCTTTATTTGTCACTTATCTTAAAGATGAAAAGTGAAAGCCATAATGGTTAAGCCAACTGATCTTGTTATCATAAAAGTCCCTTAGGTCACCAATTTGATATTTCAGCATTGCAAGTCTTTCTATGCCAATGCCAAACGCAAAGCCATTGTATTTGGCATGGTCTATTCCAACATTTTGAAAGACATTTGGATGTACCATACCGCATCCAAGTACTTCTATCCATTTACCATTCTCATAACTTATATCTACTTCTGCAGAAGGCTCAGTAAAAGGGAAAAAACTATTACGAAAACGTATCTTTAATCCATCATCTCCAAAAAACTTATCGAGGAAATGATGAATGGTGAATTTTAACTGGCCCATATTGATATTCTCATTGACATATAACCCCTCTATCTGGTGAAACATAGGAGTGTGAGTTGCATCAAAATCATTTCTGTATACCCTACCTGCAGCCACTATTTTAATTGGGAAAGTTTTTGCCTTTTCCATGGTTCTAATCTGCACGGATGAAGTATGAGTGCGCAACACCATTCTTTTGTCGTTTATTTTATTCTTTAAGTAGAAGGTGTCTTGCTCCTCTCGTGCAGGATGATGATTTGGGGTATTTAGCGCATCAAACACATGAAACTCATCTTCAATGTCAGGACTATCGACTGCTTTGAAACCCATATGTGCAAAAATGAGTTTTACCTCACTTATAATCTTACTCAACGGATGAATCCTGCCAATTTTTTCTGGTCTAACGGGCAACGTGATATCAATAGCCTCGTTTTGTAATTTAAAGTTGATTTCTTCGGTTTTTAATATGGTTTCCTTGTTTGTTATAAGCTGGACCAGCTTATTGCGTAAAACGTTAATAACTGCGCTCAAGTTACGTTTTTTTTCTGCGTCTTCTATCTTTTTTAAGTCATCAAAATAAATTTTAATCATACCCTTCCTTCCCAAATATGATAGCCTGACTTTTTCCAAATCCTGCAAAGAAGAAGCACCCTCAATTTCAGAAACTGCTTTATCCTCAAGTAAAGGTATTTCATTCAATAGATCTTTATTCACCTCAAAAACGCTAGCTTAAACTTTTATTATAGTAAAATCTTCAATATCATCAACAATCTGAAAAATTGTCCTATCTTAATTATTAATTTATTTACTAGCTATACTTTTTATTTAATTTTATTTAAAAATTCAATAAAAGAGGATATGCACAACGATAACACTGGAACTGAGAAGGAGTATAAAAATAGAGGATTTACCTAGGTTTTTTAAGAAGAGGTCTAAGGACATAAGTGAAGCATTTTCTAATGAATCGGTGGAGTTCAGCACCATTCGCTCGAGAAGCACTAGCGAAGTTAATAATCTCAAAACTGTAGAAGAATTTATAAGTAGTGCTCCTCTTCAAATCCTCCTGAAAAGAATCACAATTAAACTGCAAACAAATATCAAAAACATTGACCTAGGTAATTTGTACAAGATTAAGTTATTCCTAAATTAGAAGCTAAAAATGCCAGAAAGAGACCAAAGGTGAGAAACAAAGTCAGGATATGCTACAAGCAGAAAAAACTAAAAGCGGAAAAGAACGGAATATAGTTCAAGAAGAGAACATATAAGATAAACAAGTTGCGTCGATTAAAGATTCTTTTGGCTACGATGTAGTAAGTAACAGAAAGCAAATTACACGTTCACCAGTAGTTGTTGCTGCAATACGTGAAAACGTTTCTTGGCTTCAGTCTTTTTTCGACTACCTGATCTTTTGATTAATAGAATTCCTTTTTCGGTAGCTGTCAAAACTGTCACGAAAACAGAGAGCTTTAGCTTACCAATCACCTAAAGAGACAAAACGAAACGAGGTAATACAAAAAGGCGAAAGAGAAACAGATGAAACCGCAAAGCTTTCCGATATAAGTCAAACCAAGTCGTATATAGATTGTTTTAAGGCTAATAGAAGAAAGAAATCGAAAAAGCAAACTAAAGCATTATCAGAAGAAGAAAAACAATTAGCCGTAAAACAAGCACAAAATGATGCCAGAGTAGCTGTGATAGATAATCAAGCTGAGCACAAGGGGAAAAAACTCGATAAAATATTTGTTGAAGTGATAAATGGATACAAAAACCAGGATCCAGAAACATTTCGCAATATTTTCAACTCAGTGTTCAATATTGTTTATTTTCAAGATAAGCAATTACATAAAATATGAGAGCCCAGGTGAAGTATTATAGGTATTACAGATACTTGAAAAGCCACAACCTTCTAATAACTCACTTTTAGGTAAAGAATATTTACAAAGGTAAGTGTATAGAAAAAAAGAGCAATTACTCAAATCAGTTTCAGGTATTCCCATGCAACAACCTTCTCCACAGCCTGAAAACGTTTCTCATGAAAGTGGAAATCTTTACCAAATAAAACCATAAGCCCCTCACAAGTAACAAGTACAACTCCACCAGCTACTAAAACTGCTTTCAAACCGCTGTTAAAAATCGTATTTTCTTCGAAAGAGACTTACTTTTGCCTATTGTTGATAGCACCCTCTATATCAGCACTCTGCCTGTGGCATTTGCCGCTAGGAAAAGTGCCAATTTTAAAGGGATTAGTACCCCCAGAAAAAAGAGAGAGCGTTGGGTTGGCATTGAACATAGGGTTGCCAATACTAGCCACATTATGTGTTCTGAGTTTAGCTTATTTTATATATTCTAAATATTCGGTAGAATCTATTGAACAGGTAGGTAAAAACAAGCCTCTTGCTTTCACTTAATGGATAGCTATTTTAAAAGATTTTTTGTGATAAAATCATTTATTTTACTGCATGTTTAAAGGAATTATTACAGATATTGGAACTTTAATTGATACCAAGAATTGCTCTAACTCCGACCAAATCTTCCATATCAAGGCACAAAATCTATCTTTCATAGGTAAAGGAGATTCAATAGCTTGCTCTGGTGTGTGTTTAACTGTCGTTGACATAATTAACGATGTATTTACAGTTCAAGTGTCTCAAGAAACCATGAAGGCCACTAACCTAAATAATTGGAAAGTAGGAAAGAAAATAAACCTGGAACAAGCAATGAAACTGAGCGATAGGATTGATGGCCACCTAGTCCAGGGTCATGTTGATAAGACAGTACAAGTTCTTGCAATCAACCAAAATTTGGATTCTCATGAAATCAAGCTGTCGTGCTCACAAGAGTTAATTAAATTTGTTGCAAAAAAGGGATCTGTGACGCTAGATGGAGTTTCTCTCACAGTAAATTCAGTTACTAGCCAAGAATTTGTTGTTAATATTATTTCCTACACATGGCAAAACACAACTTTTCAGTATAATAAAGTGGATGATTATCTAAATTTAGAAATCGACATGATAGCTAGATATTTAGATCAGTTGACGCAGCATAGATACAATTAATTTTACAATTTCGTTGTTTGCAATTATTATATCTTGAAAACCATATAATATGTAGTATGCTCTTCGATTGTCTAATTATTTTCATTATTGCTGTATGCGTAATAATTTCGATAACTAGAGGCTTTATAAAAGAATTATGCGCGCTAATGTTTTTGTTTTTGTCGGTTTTTTTGACAGCTAATCATTATGATTTCTTCGCTATAAACTATAGCAAATACTTTGATTCTAAAGCTACGCAGAACATACTTTCTACAATTTCTGTATTTATTATACTCAACCTTATATTTGTGATAGTAAACAACTGGCTGATGTACATATTATCACCCATAAGGTTGGGGTTAATCGATAGAGCTACTGGAATCCTTGTCGGAGCGCTCAGAGGAATATTGCTTTCTTATGTACTATTCTTTGCCGTGCATTTATATTGCTACACTGCATATGACGAAAAAGAGGAGCAGTCTAAAGTAGAGGCTGAAGACATATTGCCTAATTGGATAATAAATTCGCACTCTTACCAGGCTTTATTTTCAACAGTAGAAGATATAGTTGATGTGTATATACCGGAGTCGTTGATACTAAAAATAAAAGAGATTAGCGAAGGAATGTTCAACCAAGAAAAGGCTGAAGGTGACAAAAAAGAGTAATACCCATGCTTATAAGGCAACCTATGGTGACTTTTGGAAACACTCTACATCTTTTACTTTCTCAAGTTTGGTACTAGGCTTTAAAACATTATACAATATAAAACTCATGAATGCCAGTCCAACAATTCCTCTAACCACCGCTATGACGTGCATCTTCAAAGGATATAAGATGCAATACTACTTACTAATAACGCTGTACTAGCACCACCAGCCGTGATTGCTTGTTTTTGCTTCATTACTTTTGCTAACGACCTTTTGTTTACAGTGTTTTCTTTGGCAGGTTCTTCCAAGAACCTTTCCTTTATCTTCCTCTGTTAACTTAACTTTATCATCCACCAATGCATAAGTTATACCCTTTTTAGAACTCTCTAGTCTTACCATAGCGTGTTTCTTTTTCTACAACATCTGCTTTTATAAACTAGTTGTGTTAATAACACATGAATGCCAACTAAGGCACCAATCCATGGAATTTCCTCAATTGTTTACCTCATAACTTCAACATCTTTTTTTTATCAACTATCTTTGGAAGAGAATTCGGATACATTCCTATCCAAAAGCATTTGCCTTTGAATGTAGGAACTTTAGAACATTATTTTTAACATTACTGCAAGAGCTGAAAATCCTGTAGTATATTAAAACTCAAGGGTGTATTTAAATATGGAAGTTATTGCAGAAAATAGAAAAGCAAGGTTTGAATACTTTATCTTAGAAGAATTTGAAGCAGGTATGGTACTATTAAGTAGTGAAGTTAAATCGCTGAGGGAAAGAAAAGCAAACATTTCTAACGCTTACGTTATCGAAAAAAATGGTGAAATATGGCTGCATAATATGCACATTGCAGAATATAAAGCTGCAAACAAAAGAAACCATAAGCCGAAAAGGGAACGTAAATTACTTCTGCATAAAAAAGAGATAAATAAACTAATTGGCCAAGTTAAAACTGCTAGAATAACTGTTGTACCACTTTCAATTTATTTCAATGACAAAGGATTGGCAAAAACTAAAATTGCCATTGCAAAAGGAAAAAAACTCTATGATAAGAGGGCAACCATAAAACAGAGAGAGTGGGATCGTGAGAAAAGTAGATTGTCTAAGAATGATTTGTAGCAAGATATGTCTTTAAATCCAGTAATTTTTAGCATCGGTCCTGTCTCTATACATTGGTATTCTTTGGCATATGTTTTAGGCATAGTCTTTGCATATTGGTATTTACACAAATTGGACAACCAAAAAATATTTACCAAGAGTTTTTACGATTCATTGTTAACAGCCATTATTGTAGGTATCCTCCTTGGAGGCAGGCTTGGCTACGTGTTGATATACGATCCAGTTTTTTATATAAGCAATCCTATCAAGATACTGAAAACCTGGGGAGGAGGAATGTCATTTCATGGTGGCGCAATAGGAGTTTTGTGTGCGGTGATAATTTCGTGCAAAAGGCATAGCATTCCTATATTTTACACACTGGATCTAATTTCTTGCGGAGTTCCCATAGGCTTATTTTTAGGTCGGATAGGCAATTTTATAAACGGAGAGCTATTTGGCAGAGTTACAACTGTGCCATGGGGCATGGAATTTCCAGAAAGTGGTGATAATTTGCTACGCCATCCAAGTCAGCTTTATGAGGCATTTTTCGAAGGACTGCTATTTTTTGCAGCTATAAATTCACCGTTTTTCTTGACTAGAATAAGGCTATATCGTGGTGCACTAACTGGCACTGCAATTATGTGGTATGGAATAGTGCGTTTTATAGTTGAGTTTTTCCGCGAACCAGACTACCAAGTTGGCTATTTATGGCTTGATTTGACTATGGGACAGTTGCTTTCAGTACCTATGGTTTTGCTGGGAATAATCATATATTTTAGTGCATTAAATTTGAAGTTTATGGAGAAATTAAAATAGTTCCTGCATAGTTTTTGGCAGTGCGTTGGATTTAATAGAAGCAAAAAAACTAATTGACAACCTTCGCCAATCCTAGTATCATAACACTAAAGCCATTTATCTTCACAATCTGTGTAGGTTAACAGCGGAAAACTTAGGTATTTAGTGTCTAATGTTTAAATTTTTGTACTATATGTACCTCATGTTTTTACAAAACTTCTAGTTTTCACCTATAAAAGTTGAAACGCGCTTATAAGTCATTTAAGATAGTATAGAACGTCAAATAGACAAGTGAGAATTTGAACATTAGCTGCCTTAGTTTTTTTTTGCCTTTTTTCCGCTCAGTAAAATTCCTAACGTTTATAGTTTTGGTCATTTACATTTAAAAGTAGCTGAATCGTAGCATTGAAAATAAAAACGCCGATATTTGAGGTATATATAAATAATTAGCCATCAATCGGGGCTTCTTTTGCTTTTTTTATTTAGTAAATTTCTTAGTGCTTATAGCTAGTTGCAATTTATGAACGAACATTTGTTTTTACAACAAGTGGTGTCATTCCATTAGCTTTACACCTTGTGCAGCACAATGGTCTTTCCAGGCTGTTATTACTTGTTTCACCGACTGTTCCTTACACACTTCTTGACGTACAAAAAAACACCACCTTCCGCATAAGCAATCAGTACGTCTTTTACAGATTCACTCGAACTTAATTAAGTGGGAGTATTATTGATGCGAAAAGGGTTTTACTAGAAGTTTAGGCAGTATTGTGCATGGGAAAGACATAAACCAATTAGAGTAGAAAGTGGATTTAATATTAACTCAAAAGATGCAAATGGAATCACTCTTTTGCATAAATTTACAAAAGAAGGCGCTGCAGCTAGAGCAAAGTCATTGCTAGAGCATGCGGCAGATTTTAATGTTGTAGACAGCGAAAATAGAAATCCACTGCATTACACCGTTATGCATGGACACAAGAAAATTGCTAAACTTCTTGATCAACCAGCTGACAATTAATTCCAAAGATAAAAATGGATTTATTCAGATGCACCTTGCTGCGCTACAAGATAATACGGAATTAATAGGTTTTTTGATTGCAAAAGGTGTAAAAATTAATGAATAGAGATGTTAAAGAATGCTACACTCCTCTTCACATAGCTTTACTATACGGTTCCAAAAAAAGCGTCCAAACTTTAGTTGATAGTGAGCCAATCTTGAATGCGAAGATAATAATTCACACACTCCTTTATTTCTGGCCACTTATCAATGTACCGCACATTACGAGGGTAGAGCAGAAATTATAGAATACCTAATAAAAAAGGGGCAATATATAAGCAAAAGACGCGGAGAATAATAGTACGCTCTTCCTAGCGGCATATAACAATAAAATGCAAATAGTGAAGCTTATTGTAAAAAGACAGCAAGCAAAAGCTAACTTTAAAGAATTTATCTGTACAAAAAACAACCATGGTTTCGATGCATTGGATTGCGCTGTTGAGCATAACAATAGGAAAATGGTAACATTTCTTGTTTCAAAGGGAATAGATGCAAATGATCAAGGTTTCAATGGTAATGCCCGGTTACATAAAGCTAGCTATAATGGTAATACTAAAGCAGTCAGGCTCTTATTAGAGCTTAAGGTAGATGTAAATGCTGCCACCAAATGTAACAGACCCCTTTGCCGCTAGCAGCTAAAAAAGGTCATATAAAGATTGTGAAAATGTTACTGGAAGTTAAAGCCAATATGAATACCTGTGAGCAACAGGGTTATACACCTCTGCATCTTGCTGTCCAAAGAGATTATTTTGATATAGCCTAGCTGTTAATAGAGAAAGGATCAGACGTTAGCATTAAGTGCAAAGACAGTTACACTTCAATAGACATGTTTATCAATAAAGCTAATGGTAGAGCAGATATCAACGAAAACTACAAGAAATTTCGTAGGTTTTTAACATTTTACCTGAAAGAGCTACACAATAAATACAAAGCTTCTTGCATATTTTCAACCCTGGCTTCAAACTTAACAATTCTAGGATTACCATTTACTTTTAAGCCTATAATTAAACATAGAGAAATAGAATGTATAAAAAAGCTAAGGCCATGCTGAAAAACTTACTCTATATTTAAGTGTAGCTTTGCAACTAATCATCAATCCTGATTTTCAAGTTGTGCTAGCGTGCTGAAGCCACTTAGGGAGTTAAGGTTTTTTACCTGGGTGGCTAAAAAGAGTTATTTTTCAGGTGCCTATCCATGAGTTTGTGAGTTTCTTTGGATTACTTAAATAACTCCTCTCTGCTTGTAAAACCTTTATATCACTTTTGCGCTAAACTAATTTCTCGTTTTAGTTTTTTTAGTTCTTCATTTAATGACTGAATATGTAGTTTTACTTTGAATAGTCCTATAATACTGAAAAAAAACGTAACTATTGAGATAATACAAAGAATTCTCATGATAACCTCTGTATAGCTCTTAGTTTTGCTGAGCGCGCACGTGGATTTGCATTTATTTCTTCTGCGCTTGCTCTTATCACTTTTTTATTCAGAAGAGAGAAGACCTTACAATCGGTAGATCTTTGCTCACATAGATTTTTAAAAAAAGTTTTGACTATACGGTCTTCCAAAGAATGGAAGGTGACGACAATTAGTTTGCCATTTTTATTTAAAATTTCAGATGCAGCTTTAATTCCCTTTTCAAGTTCCCTAAGCTCATCGTTTACCCATATTCTGATTGCCTGAAATGTCTTAGTTGCAGGATCAATTTTGCTTTTTCCACGAAATACCACAGAACGTACAATATCCGCGAGTTCAAATGTAGTTTTAATAGGTCTTTTTCTCCGCGTGTTTACTATTGCCCTTGCAATTTTGCGAGAATAACGTTCTCCTCCGTAGTTGCATATAGTGTTTGCAATTTCTTCTTCGCGTAGAGCGTTAACGAACGTTGAAGCGTTGATTTGGGAAGAGCCATCCATACGCATATTGAGCGGACCATCATGTAAAAATGAAAATCCTCTATTTCCTTCATCAAGCTGCATAGATGATACTCCAACGTCAAATATAACTCCATCTGCAGCATTAATAGATCTGCCCGGTGTCATTCTAGATCTGTCTGGTGTTACTCCAGTGCTTGACCATACATTTTTTTTCTGGACTCCAACCGGAATAACTGAAGAAGATCGTGAGATGACAGAGGACTCTACAAGGTGTTCAAAGCTATCTAAGATATTTTTAATTTTGCTAAATTTTTCAATAAATAACTTTATTTTGCCGGGATACTTGATATTTAAACTATCATAAAATTTAACAACCGTTTCATCCCTATCAATTGCATACACTTTGCAGTCAGCTGATTCCAATATCGCTTTGCTATATCCCCCAGCTCCAAACGTAGCATCCACATATACACCACCATTTTGTGGTGAAAGTTGTGATAGCATCTCTTTTAACAAAACTGGAATATGTGTCATAGCGTTCTATTAAAAAGCTTTGTGTATACAAATAAAAATAGCTTCCTCACTAAAACATGGTGAAATATATGATATAAAAATACTTGATATAGTCAATGATATAAAAATATTAAGATTTAATGAGATACCGTTATTAATATAATATTCACATAATGCTCACATTTTTCCATTATATTTGAAAAAGCAAGGAATATTACTATTATATCAAGTAAACTGCAGAAGATTTTATGCAACAAATAGCAAAAGTAATATTTTCAAGCTTAATCTGTAACACTTTACTGTGGTACGATCACATGCTTTTTGGTCGCTTGACCAGTATAATCGACAGTGTGTTTTTCCATAAGATGATCAATTGGTTAGTGTACTGAAGGCTTTTGGGATGTTTGCAGTGGGTTTCTGATGAGATCAATCGGTGCTGCTATATTTGGCCATATTGGTGATAAATATGGAAGAAGGGTTGCTCTATTGCTCTCCATTGTATTAATGACTCTATCAACTATATTAATTGCCTTTGTTCCGGGGTTCAAAACATTGGAATACTCGCATCAATACTGGTGATATGTTTAAGGTTATTGCAAGGTATACCCCTTGGAAGAGAAGCAGGAAATGCCCCGTTTTTAATAGAGCATGCTCCTAAGGATAAGAAAGGATTTTTTGGCAGTATCGAGGTATTCAGTGCAATTCTTGGTTCAATATTAAGTTTTGTAGCGGCATTCATATGCAAAAAAGTATCCGATTTCGAATCTTGGGGATGGAGATTACCTTTTATTTTCAGTTTAGTGATGGGGTTAATCAGTATATATACAAGATATATACTTGATGAGAGCCCAGAGTACAAAAAAGCAGAAAAATCCACCTCAACTGCCGTTAAAAGAGTTGTTAAATAGCTACAAAAAACCTTTTCTGATATTGATAGGGGTTGATATAGTCGAAAATTCATCTCTTTATATATACTTAGTATTTTTCAATGTGCTTACATTAATAATAAATGCTCATTTTAACCACATGGTGGAAATACTGAGTCAAATTGTGCTCGGAGGATTGGCTATATTTTTTGCAATACTTTCTGATAAGACAAGAAGAAAAAAAGTTATGAAATTTGCATTTATGACTTTCATAGTAGTAAGTTATCCAGTTTTTTTTATGATACTAAGTGGTGATAACTTGCTAACCATAGTGGCACACGTTCTTTTTATAATCCCAATAGCCGCATCACTTGGTCCTGTCAATGCACTTATTGTGAATTATTTCCAACAAAGGTGCGGTATAGCGGATTTAGTTTATCAAGAAATATAGCTGCTGGATTTTTTGGCGGTCTTGCACCATTTATATGCACAATAATCATTAAAATTACAGGACAAGAAACTTCAGCAAGCTTTTACATGATTTTCTGTGCGTTGATTGGACTAGTTGCCATATCACAGATTAAGGATTAGATACTTTTTACAAGGCACAACGGTGTCATCACAGCGTTACACGCTGTGATGACAGGAAATGGGCTACTTTCATGACACCGCCATAAAGAAGCCAATGTTAGCTACTTGTATAACACCCTAACAATCCTCGCCTCTTTTCTGCTTAGTTTAGGTTATACAAGGAGTTGTGATTCAGCATTAGAATTTTGGTTAGCTCGTTATTACATATACCATTGCTACATGCAACGGTTTATGTGTATGGGCAGTTACTAATGCCCAACGCTCTGGTTAGCGCTCTGACCAATGTTCTCAAAATGATTGAATGTGCTAGTATCGTCTACAGAAGAAAGAGAAGGTGAAACAGTCTTGTTTTTTTGCACGAAATTTTCGGCAGCTTCAACAACTTACTTATACGTGGTTTTTTCTTTAGTTCTTCAAGGTATTTTGAAAAGATTCCACAACTTTTATCATCATATATATTGCTGTTTTACCAAAGCTTGAAGGGCTTTAAGAGGACAAAATCATTTCAAATTTTCACTATCACCTACTTCAAAAGCCATATGAAGTACGCTCTTCATATCACAATATTGCCCATCTTGTGTTCAGATTATATCATCTCCTTTCCCAATTTTTAATGCTCCATCTAAATTTTCGAATTCTGGATCGCTCAAAAATTTCGCAGGAGTTATAACACTCTCCTTTGGAAACTTTATACAAAAAAATCCATTATCCCTTTCTACTATGATTCCTTCTTTTTTATCATTTTCAATACTGTCACAAACAATTCGCTTTAGACTTGACAAGTAATCTTCATGTTTTTTCGTTATATCTTCTGGCAACAATTTCAACATTTCTTTGCTTACATAACTACCCTTTGAAACGAGATCAGACATTTCCAACCAAAGAGAGATGTAGTTTACTTCTTCCAACCTCAGTAATGTTTGCATCGTACTCCATAAGGTGGCATAGGACCTTCATCGAATACTCTATGTATTGATAACTCTTCTCCTTACTTTGAATATATCAATATGATACTGTACACTAAACATTACTCTATTATTTTTTACATTTTCTATAGATTTTCGAAATCTCTTTGCTAAATTTTCTATGGCTTCATCATTAGGTAAGTTTTCCAATTCATTATATGAAATAAGAACACTATATATTTGACGCAATGTACTTGAAATGTTTTTTTCCATATGTTCATAAACTGTCGTACTCGACTATAAGTACTCTATCTTATATGGATACCCTAGTTGTTTTAATTTTTTTGTATTGACCGTTGTAATGTGCTCTGTTGGTATAACCACTCCCCCATATTTTGCATAATAAAACCAAAATAGAATATCTTGATTTTAGGATATTGATGTAATCTATAAAGTCAATAGTTAAATTGAAAAATTTTGACTATAATTTACTTCTATAGAACATACGCTTAAACTATGCTAAAAACTGCTATAGTAGGTCTACCAAATGCTGGCAAATCAACCCTATTTAATAGGTTAGTGGGAAGAAAAGCAGCAGTGGTTAGTAACATCCCAGGGGTAACGAGGGATAGACGTGAGGGAGTTGGAAGAATTAGTGATTTGGAATTTAGAATTATTGATACAGGAGGATGGAACAACCAAACTAATTTTTCACTACAAGTTATTGAACAAATAGAGTTTTCTTTATTGAGCGCGGATGTAATTTTCTTTCTTGTTGATGCAAAAGCGCAAAATGAGCAGAACAAAGAATTTGCAAAGTGGCTAAAGAGGAAGACAAATAAACCTGTAATACTTGTAGCAAATAAATGCGAAAGTCATAGGTCAGGAAATGTTGATTACCTGCAGTTTTTTGATTTCATAGGCCCGGTGTACATCTCGGCTGAACACAACCTTGGCATGATTGATCTCTACGATACATTGGCTGGGGTTATTGAGTCTTTTATAGATTCATCCTATGTTATTCCACAATCCTCGCCTACCATCCAAGTAGCTGACTACTTGGATCCAGAAAAAAATAAGCAGATTCCAGTGTCACGCACCGGAACTACTTCGGATCAAGCTAATGAGTTTACTAAGCTAAAGATTGCAATCATCGGCCGTCCAAATGTTGGGAAGTCAACTTTTTTAAATAGCTTACTTGCAGAGAATAGGCTAATAACAAGTTCAGAACCAGGTACTACACGTGACTCCGTGGATATTACATACGATCATGGTGGAAAGCTAATTACTCTGATTGACACTGCCGGAATCCGTAGAAAGGCGAATGTCACAGATGACTTAGAATCAAGATTTGTTGAGAAGAGCATGGAATCAATAAAATGCTCTCACGTGATAGTTTTAATGTTAGACTCCTTTGTGGGTATTGAGCAACAGGATTTATCAATCGGTGAAGCTGCGATCAAAGGAGGAAAGGGAATTATCATTGTCTTAAATAAGTGGGACTTAATAAATAAAAATGACAGGAGCAAGTTGATAAAATTTGTAAAACAACAGGAAGTAACCCGGTTATTTTTGGAAGTACCAACTATAACGATTTCTGCATTAAAAGCCATGCGCTGCAGTGATGTAATAGACAAGTGTCTTGAAGTAAACGAATTCTTAAGCAGGAAAATTAGCACTGCAAAGTTAAATAACTGGCTAATTGATGCTCTAAATAGGCATACCCACCCGCTTGTCAAAGGCAGAGCAATTAAAATGAAGTATATTGCTCAAATCGGCACTAAACCTCCGGCTTTTTCCTTAATATGCAACATGCCTAAGAATGTTGATGAAAGTTATATACGCTATTTAGTTAATGACCTAAGAAAAAACTTCTTTGCTGAAGGTGTACCAGTCAGATTGCTTTTGAAGAAGAATAAAAACCCCTATGCAAAATGAGTACTCTGTTTTATACTTTAAGAAGTCTTTGTAATAGCTAACTTAAAGGTCATGCGTAATAACTCTAGAACTCCTACAATCTTTCTGCTGTCAAGTGCCATTGCTCTAATTTTCGCATATGTGCTAGAGTATTTTTTCAATATGCTGCCATGTAAGTTATGTGTATACGAGCAAATAGTTTACTATGTTGCAGGGTTGCTTGCAGTAGCACACATGATTAAAGACAACAAAATTTTAGTCTATGCAATATTTTGCAGCTATCTTATCGGTGCGATAATATCTTTTTATCATGTAGGCCTTGAATTCCGCTTATTCTATGATGTTTTAGGATGCACAGAACAGGTAAGCGATAACGTTAGCGTAGAAGAGCTGAGAAACAATCTCTTAAACCCTAACTACTCTCCTTCTTGTAACAGACCCCATTATGTTCTAGGCGTTTCCCTAGCAACGTGGAACTTAATCTATCTTATAGCAGCTCTGTTCGTGTCAGGTAAAATGTATTGTGGGGAGAGAAAGAAATCTAAATAACTTAAGGTATAGCAGTAGTAAGTTTTTGCAGCAAGTAATTAGAGTAAACCATGCTGGAGAATATGGAGCTATTTGCATCTATTCTGGTCAAAAATTTATTCTTAAAAAGTCTTCTATAATCAAGGAAATAATTAAAATGGAAGAACAGGAAAAAAAGCATTTTCATTATTTTAATGAAAAAATTAAAGAGCAGAAAGTTCGTCCTACTGTTTTGTTGCCAGTTTGGCGTGTTTTGGGAGTGTCACTTGGTGTTGCAACTACCATTATGGGCAGAAAGGCTGCTATGGCTTGCACTGCTGCAGTCGAAGAAGTGATTGGAGAGCACTATAAAGAGCAAGTTTCGCATTTAGAAGATGGAGAATTAAGAGAAACTATAAGTAAGTTTCGCAATGAAGAGTTAGAGCACAGAGATATTGCAATTGAGCACAACGCTGAAGGTGCGTTTGGTTACAATATCTTATCCTCATTCATAAAAACGGGCTGCAAAGCTGCTATTTATTTATCCAAGTTGATTTAACTGGTTCTCAGGCAGATTTTTGTTCATAAAGATGAAATTATATAAATGTGGTAACTAAGAAGTGTATGTTGTATAATACTTACTCTTAAAAGTAAGAGGTAATTTATGGATTTGAATAAAATAACTGCGACAGCAGATGCAGTGAGTGTGATAATTGAAATAGGTGCAAATGCTGAGCCTATAAAGTATGAATTTAATAAAGAGCTTGGATTACTGCAAGTTGACAGGTTTTTATCTACCTCAATGATTTATCCTTGCAATTATGGATTTGTGCCAAATACCTGCTCAGGTGATGGTGATCCCGTGGATGTTTTGGTATTAACTCAATTCCCCCTAGCACCTGGTGTTTTAGTATCGGTACGTCCAATAGGTGCTCTACTTACTAAGGATGAAAAAGGAGAAGATGAAAAGATATTAGCTGTGCCTGCTTCCGATGTTGATAGCTATTATGATGATGTGAAAGACTGTTCTGATTTGCCTAAAAATCTGCTAGATAAAATTGCCCATTTCTTTTCGCACTATAAAGATCTAGAGAAAGGAAAA
The DNA here is from genome assembly GCF_020278605.1 of Wolbachia endosymbiont of Mansonella perstans. Lineage (NCBI taxonomy): Bacteria > Pseudomonadati > Pseudomonadota > Alphaproteobacteria > Rickettsiales > Anaplasmataceae > Wolbachia > Wolbachia endosymbiont of Mansonella perstans. The sequence continues at coordinate 17,114 of NZ_JACZHU010000003.1, forward strand.
ACAGTAACAGTTGGAAAGTGGGTTGGTATAAAAGAAGCAAAGAACATTATTGAAAACGCTATTAAAAGTGGAGATTAATGCGCATTAGCTTAGGTTGTCTATTATAGTAAAATTACAGTTATTGACTGATTTAGAAGAGGTTCTGCTATCTAATAACATGAAATGCTACTATTAAAAGCATTAGACAGGTTGTGAAGTCTTGGTATCATATAGAGTACTTGCTTTGAGGTTCAAGATTTGGAAGGGTGGCCGAGCGGCTAAAGGCGGCGGTTTGCTAAACCGTTATACGATTGAAAAGTCGTATCGAGGGTTCGAATCCCTCTCCTTCCGTGCGTTATTGGCGTGATGATCTCAATCACTCTTCATTTCCCATGCCCGTTTTTTACTATAGATTAATTATTTGATTATAGTATCATCTTAATTAAGCTTGCGCTTGGGATATTTATGAGGGGTATTTTATACTTTACATTGTTATTTGTCATGTTTGGCTCGTTGAGCCTATTTGCTGTAGAGCA
>NZ_JACZHU010000003.1:17638-20684 GCF_020278605.1 Wolbachia endosymbiont of Mansonella perstans
GAAAGCAAAAAAAACAATGCAGGTGAATTGATTAGTTCTGTACATGAAAATGTAGGTACAAGGGAAAATCTAAAACAAGATGCGCCGGAAAGCACAGCTCAAGGAACCGAGCATGACTCTTCTGAAAGCAACCCTACGGACGTCGACAAGTTGAGTTTTGAAAAAGCACAGGATACCAAGGCTGAAGGAGTGGTCAATAAAAAAGAACCACAACACGATGAAAACAAAGTTCCTACAGCTAAAAAAACTATTGGCAGAGGTGAGAAGAGTAATAAAGATTTTGGCAATAACTTGCTAGAGAAAAATAAAGATGAAGTTACTCCAAGTTTGCCAAGTGTGACCGATAAGGAAGTAAATAGAAATTTAGTTTTGCCTCCAAGCGCTGGTTTAAATGAAGATGCAGCTGATCTGCAAAAGGGCCTACAATTTGATAAAAAGGTTGATATTGAGGAGAATAAGCCCTCAGAAAATAATACAGATAAATTATTAAAAGGGAAAAAAGAAAAAGAGGAAGGTCAAGCTGAAAAAGAAGAAGGGAAAAAATTAGCTGAGAACCGCAGTAGAAAAAATCAAGTAAAACCTATCACTAAAAGAGACAAAGAAAACAAGCAAGAGAAAGAGAAAAATTTACAAAGATGGACAAAGTTAGACAGAGAACCAATAAAGGAATGGTATCACAAGAATGCACAAAGTAAGTCAGTATATAAGCGACAATATGATAAGCTTAATGAGCATCTTCCGACAACCGTATTTATTAATGACTATAGTAAGCAGCTTTTTTACTGTATTAAAAAGAACAACTTAGTTTGCCTGAGGGGGATAACAAGCAAGTTGGAAAAGCTTGGATTAACAACTCAAGAGGTACTGAAGCTTAGAAATAAGCTTGGAGATACCCCTCTAATTTATGCAGTTAAGCAAGGTGAGGTAGATATAGTACGCTTTCTCTTATTACAAGGTGCTGATCCTAAAGTAGTTAATAATAGTCTTCAATCTCCTGTTGATATAGCAATCGAAAGAGGGCGGGTTGATATGATAAATGCAATTACTGAAATGATACCACATCTTTTAAAGCATAAGAGGATAGGCAACAAAGAAAGCTTAGAAATATATAATTGGGCTGTGAAAACAAAAGAAGATAACGAATTGCAGTGTAATGAAGATCAAGAAAGATGATTAGATTTTTGATATTAATCTTAATTGGTCATTTGTGTTACGGAAGTGGAGTAAATGATAAGAATAGTCCGGTCAGTGGTTTTTTGGATATCTTGCATAAGATAAAGTATGTGTCTTACAGCAAAAAAGACTTTGCTGAGTTTCTAGTACAATGTCATAAAAAAGGCGTGCCAGAAAACTTTGGAAAAGGTTTTGGTCCTGACTTAAATGGAGCTAATTTTAGTCGATTGTACCTCAATGGATCTATTTTTGATGGAGTCAGTCTAATTGGTGCCGACTTTTCTCATACTGACCTGTCAGATGTATCCTTTATTAATGCTGATTTGCGTGGGGCCAATTTTTCCAATGCTAATTTGCAAGGTATAAGAATAGAAGGTACAAACCTAAGTTTTGCAAAATTTATTTCTGCAAATTTAACAGATATTACATTTGATCAGTCTGATATTAGTTATGCTGAGTTTATCAGCTCTGATCTTAAAAGAGCAAAAATGCATAATATAACTGGCTTACATACTAATTTCTCAAATGTGAAAATGAATTTCTCTAGCTTACTAAACTCAAATGTTAGTTATGTAAATTTTAGCGATAGCGAAGTAAACGATACTGTTGTGCAGAAAAGCAACCTTAGCAATGCAAATTTTTTTGGAGTGGACTCATATAAACTAAAAATACAATTTTCCTCGTTGGAGAACGCTAATATATATGGTGCAGAAATAAGAGAATCAGACTTCACAGGCAGCAACCTTTCCAACGTCTGTCTTAATTCTTCTGCTATAATTGAAAGTAACTTCAATAAAACTAATTTAAGTAATACGCAGATTTACTATGTAAATGGTAATAATTCAAGTTTTGTTCAGTCTATACTACATGGTTCCAAGGTAAAACATTCGTATGCTTCTAAAGTCAGTCTTCAAGATACCGATCTATCCGATATTGATTTTAGTCTTAGCGAGCTGCATCAGGTTGATGTTTCTAATTCTGACATTCGTCACGGAAAGTTTTATAATACTAAAGTTACAAATTCTAATATGAGCGGTTCGTTTTTCGATCATTCGCTATTTACCTCTACAAGGATAGAAGGCGCGGATCTTTCTACTGCTTCAATGTATAAGGTCAAAATACAAGACTCTCAAGTTTATAATAGCAAACTCTCTTACCACAGCATCGACTCTAGTGAGGTAAAGAGCTCAACATTTTTTAGTTCAATAGCGGATAACTCAAGCTGGTCTAATTTAAAAGTAACTAATTCGAATTTTATTGAAAGCGATTTCAGATCTTCTTTGCTTCACGATAATACCTTTAAGAAAACAGGCTTTTTTCTCAGCAATTTCAATAATTCAATGATTGGTCATACATCTTTTGACTCTTCGAGCTTATATGAAGGCTCGGTTGTTGATGCTCATTTAACAGATTGTAAATTCGATCATTCAATTCTAATTGGCAATGAAGGACAGGAAAGACTTACAAACTTAGAGGGTGCTATAACCTCAATTGAAGATTTGCAAGAAAAGATATCACAGGGTGAAAAATTTGATGTGAATTATTCTTATTTTGAATTTAGAGATATGAACCTAGAAAATGCCGATTTCTCTAATTCAATATTGGGTAGAGCAAAATTTATAAATGCTAATTTAAATAAGGCAAATCTTAAAAAAGCTGATTTGCGCCATGCTATTTTTGACAATTCTTCCCTTATTGATACCAATTTATCAGATTCTAATTTAGATAATTCTAGTTTTTTTGAATCTGATTTGAAGAGCGCCATATTGGAAAATTCAGAGTCTAATAAATGAGAAACTCTTTGGTATACTTATTAGATTATTTAGAAAAGAAAAATGACCATAAAAAGTGGGGGCGTACTATTGGTTTTATC
>NZ_JACZHU010000004.1:0-10374 GCF_020278605.1 Wolbachia endosymbiont of Mansonella perstans
AATAGCCCGCTTAAAAATAATGAAGTTACTGACATTGATAATAACGGGTATTACTGGAGGAGCAATTGACTACATACTACAGAACATCAACTTTCTAAGCATGGAAAGTATTTTTTGTACATCTGCACCTCCTATGGTAGGCTACACCTTGGAAAAAAGTATTACCTATTTTTCTTTGCCGAAAAATACTAAAATATCTTTGCTTGGCATACCGAGAGCTCAAATAACAACTAAAGAACTAAGGTGGGAACTATCTCTTGATGAGCTTTCTTTTCCAGAAAAGAATTCTTACTTTAATTGAAGTTTAAGCGATAAGGTATCTATAGAAGTGCATAGCGGTATATGTCTAGCAATGGTGTATTCAGAAGCAGTAGATGATACCGGAGCATCTTAAGTTAGAAGCGAGGTTAGAAGGGTCAATCCTCAATTGCTATGAACATGCTGATTAACTTCACGCTTTCCAAATGGCTATCTACTTTTAATTTCTTCCCTAAACTTTGTTTTATTTTTGCTTCGAATTTAAATTCGAACTTTTCGCAGAATTTTTGAAAATACTCTTTCTTTTATAACATCAAACAAACTCTTGTCACTATCTTGATAGCTTTTTAGCTTCTTAGGAATAGTAAGTGATAATTTATCTTTTTATATGTTACACCATCTTTGCCATCTTGGAAATTAAGTGTGAATTTTAGTGAGCTAGGCAGATTAAATACTTTCTCACCAAGTTTACCACCCCTTTTAAGAACATATATTAGTATTTCTAGGTTAGACTGATTTTCACATTATTTTGATCGGTACAATCAATCTTCATTACTCCCTAGGGCTTCCCGGCATGAATGAATACAATGATGCTGAGTGAGTGTAGGTTCGTATATGTAGCAGCTTCATACCCTGCTTGATTACAATTAGTAACTAGCTTTTCTAGAATAGAGTCACTTGGAACTGCTGCTCCAACATACTCAAACATTCCCTTAAAAACTCCTTTTGCAAATGGGCAATAATTATTGTTTTCATGTACTTTTGCTTTTAATAAATAAACTTGCTCCTCGCTACTGTAAGACTTTTTCTCATATACATTAATCTCTTTAGCAGTTAGACTTTGCTTAAATTCTTTCCATGCATATTGCTTCCAAGCTTTTCCCATCAATTTGCAAATTGAAGTTTCTTCTATACTTTTTCCATTGATAACAAAATCCATCCTTTAAAAATCTTTATGCATCGTTTCGCAGGAGCTTACTCCTTTGTTATCTTCCCTGCAACTCTTAGTTTGCTGAAATCGAATTCTTTGGCTTGAGCTTTCAATGTAGCTATTGGATTTTTCTTTGCCTCTGCCATAACATTTTTCTCTGTTAGTGCTCTATAATTAATTATATCATAAAAATTGCTAATAATTCGATAATGGTACCTGCTGTGTAGACTAAGGTTTTTTTTTGGTTAATATAGATGTACGGTAAAAGAAGTCTATGATGAAAGAATCACTAGTTAAAACTGATATGGCACAAGTTGAGAATAAGAAAGCAGTAAAAGGCTTTTTTAAAATGCTAGGCGAAGTGGCAGATACTGTAAGATCGTGGATTGGCAATATCAGCCCCGATTTAAGCAGTAGCCGCGATATCGATAGCTTAGTCTTGAAAATGAACGAGTGCTTAAGCCCAAGGGGAGGAGAGGTCTCAGCACGTAAGAACACCGTATCTCTTGGTAATCTGTATTTAAGTTTATCGGAGAAGGGTAAAATAAAATTTCTGCAGACCATGGCAGAAAAATTTAGTCTGAACAAAGTGGAAGTAGATGAAAAAATAAAAGAATATAGGGAAAATCAAAATCCCGAGTTAGACTATAAATTTGAACAGGACTTGATAAAAGTCCTTGAACCACCACGTTCTAAAATATTGAAGCAATTTATTTCTTTGCCGGAAGGCCTTAAGTTTATTGTCGATATGCGCTCTGACATGCTTAAGTTAAAGAACCAATATAAAGGGCTCAATCGACTAGAAAGTGAATTAAAAAGCATACTTCTCTCCTGGGTTGACGTTGATCTACTCGATCTTCGTCAAATTACCTGGGATTCACCTGCGTCGTTGTTAGAAAAACTTATAAAATATGAAGCTGTGCATAAAATTTCTTCTTGGGGTGATTTAAAAAACAGGCTAGATTCTGATCGTCTATGTTTTGCCTTTTTTCATTACAAAATACCAAACGAACCTCTAATTTTTGTAGAAGTTGCATTGGTGAACAAAATTGCAGATAGCATTCAACACCTTTTAGATGAGTCGGTACCTTCAAGTGATCCAAGCAATGCAAGCACTGCCATATTCTATTCAATATCAAATACCCAAGCAGGGTTGTCTGGAATCAGCTTGGGTAATTTTTTGATCAAAAGGGTTGTAGAAAAACTATCGCAGGAATTTAAAAGTATAAAAACATACGCAACGCTTTCCCCAATACCTAGCTTTACAAAATGGCTGAAAGAAAGTTTAAGCCAAGATATCACTTTATTGAGCAAACTGAATATAAAGCAATCTAGCGCAGAAATTTTAGAAAGCATAGAAAGCATAGAGCAATTAAAAACCAATACTGAATGGGAAAAACAATGCTTGCTGAAGCTTTGTGCACATTACTTGCTGAAGATTAAAAACAGTAGTGGCAGTGCTTACGATCCGGTAGCACATTTTCATTTAAGCAATGGTGCATCAATAAAACAGCTGAACTGGATGGCAGATACCTCTGAAAAGGGCATTAGTCAGTCAGCTGGAATGATGGTGAATTACCTATATGAATTGCCTAAAATAGATAATAATCATGAGAGCTATATGGTTAACAAAGTGGTTTCTCACTCGAAACAGGTACTATCTGTATTAAAGGGGAAGTAAGTAATTGCCCTTGCAGCACTTCAAATGTAAAATAGTTCTACTTAAATATATAGAATAGCCATCAATGGATAATATAAGAAATTTTGCAATAATAGCACATATAGATCACGGAAAGTCAACTCTTGCTGACCGCTTAATAGAAGAATGTAATGGTCTTGAAGCAAGAGAAATGATCAATCAAGTGCTTGATTCAATGGAAATAGAACGCGAACGTGGAATTACAATCAAAGCACAGACGGCAAGGCTTAGCTACACTGCAAATAATGGGAATCAATATTGCTTGAACCTTATGGATACCCCAGGTCATGTTGATTTTTCATATGAGGTGAGTCGAAGCTTGGCTGCATGCGAAGGTTCACTTTTAGTGGTAGATAGCAGCCAGGGAGTTGAAGCTCAAACCCTTGCAAATGTGTACAAAGCTGTTGACAATAATCATGAGATAATAGTTGTGCTCAATAAAGTTGATCTCCCTGCTGCAGATCCAGAAAGGGTAAAACTTCAGGTTGAAGAAATAATTGGTATTGATGCAAGTGAGTCAGTTTTAATATCGGCAAAGACTGGACTTGGAGTAAGGAATGTACTCGAAGCAATAGTGACGAAACTTCCAGCTCCACAGGGTAATGCAAGTGCTTCACTGCAAGCAATTTTGGTTGATAGTTGGTATGATCCTTACCTAGGGGTAGTGATTTTAGTGCGAGTTAAAAATGGAGTACTAAAAAAAGGCATGAAGATTGTTATGATGTCCAACAATGCTACATACCAGGTGGATAATATCGGTATTTTTACTCCTAAAAAGGTAATGACGGGTAAACTTTCAGCAGGTGGAGTTGGCTTTATAACTGCTTCAATGAAAGAAGTGAAGGACTGTAGGGTAGGGGACACCATCACTGAGGAAAAGAGACCTTGTAGTGAAGCACTGCCTGGATTTAAAGAAGTGCAACCTGTGGTATTCTGTAGCATTTTTCCCAACAAAACAGATGAGTTTAAATATTTAAGAGAAGCGCTGGAAAAACTACATTTAAATGATGCAAGTTTTACCTTTGAAGCTGAAACATCGAATGCACTCGGCTATGGATTTCGTTGTGGTTTCTTAGGGATACTACATCTTGAAGTTATCCAAGAGAGGCTTGAGAGAGAGTTTGATTTAGACCTAACAGTAACCGCGCCGAGTGTCATATATAGGGTTACAACACGAAGTGGTGAAATTCTGAACATTCATAATCCAAGTGATATGCCAGATCTTACAAAAGTTGAGATGGTAGAAGAGCCATGGATTACCGCAACCATAATGGTGCCTGATCAATATTTAGGAGAAATTCTATCTCTGTGTGAAGAAAGAAGAGGAGAGCAAAAAGATTTATCTTATGTTGGTAGCACAACAACAGCACTGATGAAGTATAAGCTACCGCTATCTGAGGTTGTTTTTGACTTTTATGATAGGCTAAAATCAATTTCTAAGGGATACGCGAGTTTGGATTGGGAAATTTCCGATTATCAGGAAAGTCAGATAGATAAATTGAGCTTTTCAGTTAATGGAGAGCCTGTTGATGCATTGGCATGCATTGTTCACAAAAGTAGGGCAGAAAAAAGGGGGCGCGAGATATGTGCGCGTTTGAAGGGTTTAATACCACGTCAGCAATATAAGATTGCAATTCAAGCAGCAGTGAGTAGCAAAATTATTGCCAAGAAAACGATTAATCCATACAGAAAGGATGTGACAGCTAAACTCTATGGTGGGGATGTAACGCGAAGAATGAAGCTTTTAGAAAAGCAAAAGAAAGGTAAGAAAAGATTGTATTCTATAGGAAATGTCAATATTCCGCATAATGCTTTTATCCAAGCTTTAAAGATAAATGACTAGCAGTGTCTACTTTCATGACATCCTCCCGGTAGGTTGAGTCATAATATTCGTACAGCTATGCAATTTACTTAAGAGATTTGCTCAATGGTAAAATTTGTCCTGATACACTACAATCTTCAGAAGCTAGCTCCACAAATTTGTCTGTTAGTTTATCAGGTAGCACTAATTCAGGTGTATCCTTTCCAGGAAACGCTTGCTTGTACATTTCGCTGTCAATAGGTCCTTCTGGATATACAGCATTTATACACAACTTTGTGTGTTTTGTCTCAGATGCATATATCTTTACCATGATTTCTAGTGCAGCTTTACTTGCAGCATAAGGTACCCAATACGGATAAGAAGAAGGAGAAAGTGTTACTTCTGAAGTCATGAATATCACCCTTCCAGAATTAGATTTTTTCAGCATTGGATCTAAGTTTTTTAGCAAGTACCAATTGGCAGTAAAATTTGTATTTATTACATTCTGCAACTCCTCAAGCTCACAATCATGAACGGGATCTAACTTACCTAAAATTCCAGTACACGCAACTAATATATCAAGTGCTCCAGACTCTGATAATTTTAGGCTTTCTATCATGTTTGTTAGTATCTTTACGTTTTCAAAGTCCAAAAGATCAAGTTGAATTAGCTTAACAGAGCCTTCTTTGAACTCTTCAAATTCCTCAATTTCATTGTACAGTGGCTTGAGGTGATCAATAGACCTTGAAATTAAGATTATACACGCACCTTCCTTTATAAACCTTTTTGCAACAGCAGACCCAATTGCACCTGAGGCCCCGGTAATTAAAGCTATTTTGTCTTTTAACTTACCCATTATTTCTCCTTAGCGAGATTCATTAAAACATTTTAGCTGAAAATTAAACTTTGCTCCATATATAAAAATTAAACTCACCATATAAAAAAATAGTAATGACACTACCACACCACCCAAACTTCCGTATATTAAGTCCAATTGGCCAAAGGAAGCTTTTAAGTATTGTTTGAAAGCTGAAGCAGAAGCTGTCCAAAGCATAACAGCTACACAAGATCCAGGAAATACATCTGACATATTTTGTTTTACGCTGGGCAGTATAAAGTATAGCCAGGAAACCATTATGAAGAGTACAAATTCGATGAGAAGACATTTAGTATAACTTAGCCTATGATAGGAAAAATCAATCAGCATTGGCACTAATGTGGAGAACACTATAGTCAGAGTTATAATGAGCGTAATTACCAAAAATTGTAATATGCTAATTACCCTTCTCAATATATAAGGTGGCGAAACTGGAACCTTGTATGCCTTATTCAATATTGTTCTTAGCCCTTCAATCGCTGATGAGGCTGTCCAAACAGCACCCACAATTGCCAAAGTCAATAAACTCTGTGGCGGGCCAGATATTATCTCTCTAATACGCGGCATTAAGGATGCTAAAATATCCTGTGGCATGTGATCAATTATAAATGCCCAGCCGATGTTATATTGGTCTAGGAAATTTGCAAATGTTGACGCTAAAGCTATTAAAACGATGAGAAAAGGAAATATTGACAACAGGATTAAAAATGATAAATATCCCGCATGTTCCATTCCATCGTTATAAATTGTGTCAATTAAAGCACAGTAAAGACAATAAATAATGCTGTAAAACTTCTGCAGTAACAACTTATTCACTATATATAAACAAACCAAGTAAGATATTCTAAATGAAATAAAATATATTTTTAAACAAAACCTTCTAATGACAATGAGAATTGTCATATTTTTGCTGCCCTGGTCACTCTTTTTAAACAACACAAGATTTTGTCACTTCACTAGCAATAGAAACAGGAACAGAAAACTACTTGACAAATCTCACCATCCCCCTTATAAGACTGAAACTATTATTTATCTTCAGTCTGTATAGATTAAACGACAAAAAATTCAATATACTTGGCGTTTTATGTTTAATTTTTTGTACTATGTGCACTTCATATCTTTATAAACCTGTAAAGTTAATATAAATAACTAGCCACCAACTGGGTTTCTTTTGCCTTTTTTTTATTTGATAAATTTCTTAATATTGATAGCTAAGGAAATTTTAGGTTACATAAATGCTGCAATTTATGAACTGGGCAGCAGAGCGTCATTCTAGTGCGTGACAATGAATTCAATGTATCTCTAACGATAAGCTTACAGCATGTTCGATTGGAGTATTTTGACTACAAAATCTAGCAGCAGCACTTAAAACGGTACAACCTTCAAATTCTTCTAACGCGGACCATCTATTCTCCTTTTCCTAGGAGAACTTTTACTACGTCTTCCTCCCCACAAAAAGTAGCGCTTGCTAGGTATCTCTTTTCGTCAAGAAAACTAACTTCCACCACATCCCCATACAGTTTCTTACATTAAACACATAACCTAATGCTTTTTTTCCAAGAATCATAGAGACCTTTAAATCTCGTTTATTATTTGCATAACTTAATGCATGTACTGTATTTATATAATTTCCCATATAACCCCTACTTCATTGTATGTGTTAACGTATATTTTTTATTATATGTTTCTAAACAAATTTAGTCAAGAAATAACCATTGGAATAAGGTCAATTTCCTCTTGTGCCTTTAAAAAAAAGGTAAGGGAGTTGCTATATTAGCTCACAGATGAGTGATAATGGTTATGATTGTCGACAAGTAGTGATCTCTAATATCGTGATCTGACTTGCTCGCATCAAACTCAAATAAAGTAAGCATTTTTGAGCACTAATCTGGTGGCTGTGTTTTTCATATTTTACATAATATATATTATGTAATTTATACCAAGAAAACTGTTTCCCAACCTTTTAAGGTAGCTAAACTATTCTCCTCTGTTAAATAAGAATAAGTTGCCTACACAGAAATAGATTGGTAATATTTCAAGCCTGCCAAGCAGCATTAAAAATGACAGAAATAGTTTTTCTCCACTGCTGAAGGAGGAATAATTACCCGAAGAACCGATTAAGTTACTGAACCCTGGACCAGAGTTTGTAAGCGTCGCAGAGACTGCGCTAATGCTAGTTATAAAGTCCATATTGCCTAAGTAAGACATCACTATTGATGATATAGTAAACGTTAATATGTAAATTGCAAAAAATATAAATGTAGAGTGAACTTCATCATCTTCTAAAATTTTACCATTAAATTTCACCCCATCACCTGCATTAGGATCTAATAAAAGGCGAAATTGATTTCTTATAGACCTTAAAAAAACAATCAAACGGAAGGTTTTGATTCCACCACTTGCAGAACCTCCACATCCGCCAATAAAGGTTAGAAAAAAAGCTAAGACTGAAATAAAGCCCCAATCCACGTAATTGCACACCACATAGCCAGTTGAAGTAATAAAAGAGGTGATGGTAAATGCGCTATATCTAAATGACAATGATATTCCTAAATCAACATTTTTGTACAACCAAAAACAAGCAAATAAAGATGAGACGATAACTATCCCAGTAAAGTAAGAGACCTGTTCATCGCGGTAAATGTCTAACCGTCTTATGATTTTCAAATAGCTAAGAAAAGGTAGAGAACCCAATATCATGAAAATGATTGTTATAACTTCTAGCAAGGGATCATTATAGTGCCCCATAGAATCGTTATAGTTAGCAAATCCACCAGTTGATACAGCGGACATTCCGTGGCATATTGCATCAAATAATGGCATACCAGCTAGATAATAGGAAAATATGCACAACAAAATTAGGCCATAATATATTGCTGCAGCATGAATCACTACACTTCGCGTGTTTGGTAACCTTCTTTTTGTAGCATCTGAACATTCAGAATAGAATAAATTATTTAGACTCAGGACCCTGAGCATAGGAAAAACTGCAATTCCTATAGTAATTATACCAAAGCCACCTATACCATGCAGCATTGCTCTCCACAGCAGTATTCCTGGAGATAGCTTTTCAACATCACTGAATACAGTTGCCCCTGTTGTGGTAAAGCCAGATATCGTTTCAAATAATGCATCAACATAGTCCAGACTATCAAGATAGAATGGAATAGCTGCAAATAGGGATAAAGCAATCCAAGCACAACTGGTAATCACAAAAACCACTGGCATTCCATGCAATCTGCTTAATTTATTACCTAATAAAACAAAAATTGCGCCAGATGTGCAAGTGATCACAAACCCAGTTAGAAAATTTTTCCACTCGTAACCCAGATACTTATTAGTAATAGCAGGAATGACCATTGTTAAGCTAAACACCAATAAAAATACTCCAACAATAAATGCAATCGAACGCAATGTTTGCAAGTGCTGATAGTTTTCCATAGAGTTAGAGCAAAAAGATATTACACTATATCATGAACTTTTGCTGAAACTTTCTTTATGTCTTCACTTGAAAGTGGGATCAGACCGAGCTTAGATAGGTACCCATCTTTAGTACTAGTAGAATCGATAACTTCTCTAATGAATTCTCTTAATCCATCAACGATATTCAAATGCTCTTTCTTTATATAAAGATATAGAGGCCTTGCTAATATATATTGCCCCGATGATATATTTTCATAAGTTGGCTCAATTCCTGCAATTGTGCTTCCTTGTATTTTATCCTGGTTCCTCATCAAAAAACTAAAACTAAATATTCCCAAAGCGTTCTTGTTGCTTTTCAACTTTTGTATTATTATGTTTTCATTAATCCCAACTTCCTTATACCTTCCATCATCTCTTATACTGCTACAAGCTTTCTTTCTTTCTTCCTGGTCTTCATAATTCTCTTTGAAAATCCTTGAATTCATGCATGAGTATTGATCGAGCATAATAGAATTAATCAAAGTTTCGTACGTACCTGTATTTTGATGTGGACCATAAATTTCAATTTCTGTTTTTGGTAAGGCCTGGCTTATATCAGACCAAAGCTTCTTATTATTTTTTACCAGCTTACCATTCTCTTGAGAATGTGCAGACAAAGTTTCAAATAAATCCTTTTTTGAGAAGTCAAATCTGTGGCTTTGATTAGAGTTTGCGATTACAACTCCATCATAGCCAATAATAATCTCTATCATTTCATCAACTTTATTTCTTTTGCACAGCTCCCTTTCTGCACTTTTTATAGAACGAGACGAAGCAGCAATATCTGGCGTGTCTTCCCCTATCCCTAAGCAAAACATTTTGAACCCTGGCCCACTCCCTATTGATTCCACAACAGGAGTTTTAAAGGAGAATACACGGTTGAAATCCTCAGCTATAAACGAGATAAAAGGAAAAACAGTTGAAGACCCAACAATTCTGATATATTTCCTTGCATCAGCGTTTGACAGTGGCATGAACACTACTGTAAATACAAAAATCAAAAGAAAGCCTCTAAGCATCGTTTTTAGTTAAGAACATAGCCTTATTATTATAACAAAAGATCAAACTGAAAAGCCCTAATTTTCTTCTATGATTAAAATTTTTGCACTACCTTCATCATCTTAAAAGACCTAAATTACTTTAGCTGTTATACACAGAAGGCAAATGTAACCTAACAGAAACAAAAAACTACTTGAGACAACCTTTGACATCGCCATTACATAGTAATCAAGCTATTTTGTTTAACTTCCCAATTGTGCAGATTTAAAATGACAAGAAAACTTGTATTTGGCGTATTACTGTTTAATTTTTCGCACTATGTGCACTGCATGTAAAAAACAAAAAGT
>NZ_JACZHU010000004.1:10384-20137 GCF_020278605.1 Wolbachia endosymbiont of Mansonella perstans
ACAAGCTGAAACGCGCTTATAAGTCGTTTAGGACATCACCCAACGCCGGATTTTAAAATAGAGAGAAATAACTAGCTATCTCGGGATTTTATTGTTTTTTTTCTGCTTGGCAAATTCCTTAAATATTATAGCTTAGACTAGTTGCGTTTAAAAGTAGCTAAATCACAGCGCTTAAGGCATAAAAACGCCAATGCTGAAAATGGATACTGACTAGGGCTTCTTTTGCTTTTTTTCGTTTAGTAAATTTCTTAATCACAAAGATTATACCAACTTTCGTTATCAAATAAGATGTATAATAAATTCGCTACACCTTTAATCGTGAGGAAACTTTTTTAATTTAGATAAATTAAGTCAACTTCACCTAACCTATAACGATAGCAGTGCTTTATAACATTATACCACTTTAACTTTAAATATATTAAAGCTAGCAACTCACCAAAATAGCCTATAAGATAGTGTAACTTATTTATCATAAGAAAAAAATTATGATAATAATTAACTTTTTGTAACTACTTTATTTTCCTCTTTATTTTTACTGTAAACCTTACCTTTTGCTTTAATATCCCTGTCAACTAGTTCTATCACTGCCATTAAAGCACGATCACCCTTTCGAGTGTTAAACTTTATTATCCTAGAATATCCACCTCTACGATCTTGGTAACGACCAGATAAAACGTTTAATAACTTATCAACTGCTAACATATTATTATGAAGGCGTGAAAGCAAAAGTCTTCTACCGTGTAAAGTATTCTTATTCTTAGCAATTGTAATAAATTTTTCCATATATGGACGAAGTTCTTTAGCTTTTGGTAGAGTAGTTATAATCTGCTCATGGTTAATTAATGAGATAGATAGGTTCTTTAACATTGATAACCTATGTTCAGTATGACGAGACAGTTTGCGCTTTTTTATTCCATGTTTCATATATTACCTAATCTTCATCAGTATGTTGTCTAGCCAATTCATCTATATCTTTAGGTGGCCAATTTGGAACATCCATACCCAAAGACAAGCCGAAATTACTTAAAACTGCCTTAATCTCATTCAAGGACTTTCTACCAAAATTAGCAGTTCTTAACATTTCACTTTCTGTTCTCTGTACAAGATCGCCTATATAAGTAATATTTTCATTTTTCAAGCAATTATGTGACCTAACAGACAGCTCCATCTCGTCCACTTTGCTCAATAAGATAGGGTCGTAGCCCAAATCCCTATAATCGTTAGATGGGGAAGCCTGTGATTTTTTATAACTTACATCAGAACTAATAAAAGGCTGAAGTTGTTCCTGTAATATCCTTGCAGCAGAGTCAACAGCTTGACTTGGAGAAATTGTACCATCAGTCTCAATTGATAATATCAACTTATCCTTATCAGTAACTTGACCAACACGACTATTCTCCACCTTATATGAAACTCTATTGACAGGACTATATAAAGCATTGACCGGAATGAACCCAATTAGATCTTGCTCATTCATTAACTTCAAAAATTCGTTTTCCTTATATTTAGCAACAGGAAGGTAGCCTTTTCCACTAGCTACATATATAGTCATGTTGAGCTCTACATTCTGCCCAAGTGTACATATCAGCAAATTTTTATTAACAATAGAACACTGATCATCAGTTTCTATCATCTCAGCCGATACCTGACAAGGTCCTTTAGCACTTAAACTCAAGCATTTATTGAAAGTGCCACTCAACTTACACCTCAACATACTCATGTTTAATATTATATCAGTTACATCTTCTCTTACTCCTTGAATTGAAGTAAACTCATGAGTTATGCCCTCGATTTTTATTCCATAAACAGCACTACCTATAAGAGAAGACAGCATCACACGCCTTAATGCATTACCAAGTGTTAAAGCAAAACCACTTTCCAACGGTTCCAGTACTATATCACCTTTTTCGCTTGAATCACCTGGCACTACTTTCATTGAATTAGGCCTAGTCAATTTATCTAAGTTGCTAAAAACAGAAACACTATCGTTATAATACATAAAATAACCTTTTCAAGTATTCTATACTCTTCTTTTTTTTCTTAATCTGCACCCATTATGAGGAATTGCAGTCTTATCCGCAATTGAGGTTACTGTTAACCCGCATCCCTGAAGTGCCTTAACTGCAGCTTCAGCCCCAAAACCAGGGCCACAGATTACCACAGAAACAACTTTCATACCAAACCTCTCTACTGCAACCTTTGCAGCAAATTCCGAAGCTTTACTTGCAGCATAAGGTGTAGATTTTCTTGAACCTGAGAAACCATGTGCACCTGCAGACGTTTGGTATAGAGTGTTACCCTGAACGTCAGTTACATTTATAAAGGTATTATTAAAAGTTGCACGAATATGGACAACTCCAGTGACAAACTTTTTTGCACTTTTACCAACTGTTCCGACCTTTTTCATTAAAACTTACAATAATAACAAATCTTATTTTTTTCCAGCAATAGGCAAACGAGATCTACCTTTACGAGTTTTAGCATTGGTATGAGTCCTTTGTCCTCTTACAGGTAAACCTTTCCTGTGTCTCACTCCTCTATAGCATCCCATTTCCACTAAAAACTTTATATTCATAGCCACCTCTTTTCTAAGCTCACCTTCTATAGAATAATTTTGCCTAATGAAACTGCTGATCTTTTCTATGTCTTTATCTTGTAATTCCGAAACACGTTTGCTTTTATCAATTTCACAAGCATGACAAATTGCGTTTGCAGTAGCAATACCTATGCCATATATATAAGTTAATGCAAAAGGAACACATTTCTTTAGTGGAACATTCACACCCGCAACACGTGCCACTGGTACTCCGATACTTTATTAATAATAACTCTTGATTTATACCATAAAACAGTCCAGAGTCAAACTAAATTGCAAGAAATTTTGCTTTCAATCTCTTGTCTTATCTGATCAATATTAAGACTAGCATTGATCGTTAACAATTTGTCTTTGTAATATTCACGTAAACCCTTTATTTGGATGTGATATTTGCTTATTCTTCTATTAATTGCAGATAAGTTAGAATCATCAATTCTCCTTTCTAGCTTTGTACTTTTACATTTCATACAAGCAAGACCGTCATCGTTCTTAAGAGAAGATACACTGTATACACTTTTGCAGTCTAAACACACAAGGCGACTCTTTAACCTATTAACTGCAATCTTATCATCAAGCTGTAACTCAACAACAACATCCACATCTCTATTATATCTCCCCAGCAAAGTTTGAGTTAAGAAGCGAGCTTGATTTAAATTTCTCGGAAAACCATCCAACAAAAAATTATCATCTACTAGTGCAAGCTGGTCACGTAATAACTCACATATAACTTTATCTTGAATCAAATTACCTGATTCTACGGTATCCTTTATTTTTTTACCTAATTCGCTGTTGCTAGATATAATATTTCTCAGTAAATTCCCTACTGAAATTAACTTTAAGTTATACTTTGCTATTAGCAGGCTCGATTGAGTACCTTTACCGGAGCCAGGAAGACCAAAAATTGTAATAATCATCTTAATTTTCTCGTTTTAGACTCATATTTTTTTATCCAGCTATCATATCTGTTCGAAAAGATATAGGATTGTATTTGCATGATAGTATCAGTAACAACGTTAACTATAATCAATAAGCTTGTTCCACCAAAAATAAACGGTATATCATAATAATATCTTATGACTTCAGGTACAGCACATATAACCACCAAATATGTAGAGCCAATGAACGTCAACTTAAAAACTATATCTTGAAGGTAATCAGAAGTATGTTTTCCAGGCCTTTTACCAGGTATAAAACCACCATTTTTTTTAAGAAAATTGGCATTTTCTTCTGGGTTAAATATAAAATTGGTGTAGAAAAAGTTAAAAAATATTATAAACGCTAAGTAAGCTACAATATAAACTACTTTATTTGTCATAAAATAATTCAAAACAAAGTCAGAAAAAGCATATCCCTTATAGAAATTTGCAATTGAAATAGGTGTAAGTAAAATTGCATTAGCAAAAATAGTTGGTATTACGCCAGATAAATTAATCTTTAGTGGGATATAAGTAAAATCGTCACTATGTAATTTTTTAAACTGTTTTTTAGGATACTGAACAATGACTTTTCTGTAAGAAGACTCTACAAAAATAACCAAAAGCAATAGCAAAAAAAACACCGCCAAAATAAAAAGGATAATAAACAACGATATGTTACCGCTTTTATTTAATGTTAATAGAGATGAAAAAGCACTATGTAGCTCTGATATTATGCCAGTAAAAATAATTAATGAGATACCATTACCTATACCATTAGCACTGATTTGCTCACCAAGCCACATTAGAAACATAGTTCCACCTAAAAGGCTGAAAACACCTACTGTACGAAACATAAGACCAGGTTCAATTACAATTAATACCCCTTCCTTATTCATTCTTTCTAATCCGATCAAAATAGTAATCGATTGAAATACACAAAACACTATAGTCATATACCGTATGTAGGAATTCATCTTTCGACGTCCTAATTCCCCATCATTTTTAACTTCATTAATTCCTTTGATGGCAGAAGATAATAACTGCATAACTATAGATGCAACTATGTATGGCATAACACTTAGTGCTAAGATTGTCATCCTAGCTAATGCACCACCAGAAAAAAAATTAAACACTCCAAAAACACCAGAACCTTCCTTAGGGAATACATCACTAATTATATCAAGGTTAATTCCAGGAATAGGCACATAAGTACCTAGACGATAACAAATTAAAGCGATTAGCGTAAAAAACATACGCTTCAATAAATCGCCTTTATATAATAATGCAGAATCCAAACTATTAAATGTGGATTTGCTGTTCATCATTTATGATAGTATTTCCACACTACCACCAACTGAAGCTACAGATTTTTTTGCAGTTTCTGACGCACAATCAACGTGAAATACACACCTCTCAGTCAGCTTACCTTTATTGAGAAGCTTAATCTTATCCTTGGCAGACTTTATCAAACCTAGCTTACACAGCACCTCTTTGTCTATAATGGAATCTTTCACTATTTTCTTAGTTTCTATTAACTGCTGCACATCACCAACATTAATTATGAAGCATATATTCCTACTTATAGGGTTAAAACCCCTTTTAGGTAAACGAGTGTATATAGACTGTTGTCCTCCTTCAAATCCATTTATAGAAACACCACTTCTAGCCTTTTGTCCTTTATGTCCCCTACCAGATGTTTTGCCTTTACTACAACCAATACCTCTACCTAGCAACTTAGGTTTCTTTTTTTTCGATAATTTAGTGAATATAGAGTTTAATTTTATAGTACTATCCATACTTTACCTATTTCCAACTATCTCGCTAATCTTTTTACCTCTTTTGCTTGCCACCTGACGAGGAGACAACATATTATCAAAAGCCCTAAACACTGCACATATAACGTTATGAGGATTATTTGATCTCGTAGATTTAGCTACTACATCTTTTATGCCTAGCACTTCAAAAACTGACCTAATCGCTCCACCAGCAATAATACCTGTTCCAGCTCTAGCTGCTCTTAAAACTATTTCACCAGAACAAAATTTAGCTTTAATATCATGATGCAAAGTTCTACCTTCACGCAAGTACACTCTAATCATCGATTTTTTTGCAGCATTTACAGCTTTTACCCTTGCCTCAGCAACCTCTGCGTGTTTGCCCATTCCGCATCCTACCCTACCCTTCTCGTCTCCAATAACGACCAAAATTGAAAATGAAAATCTTCTACCACCTTTGGTAACTGTTGTCACTCTCCGTACTGAAACTAAAAGCTCTGATAAATCGTTGTTATTTTGTAAATTTTTTACAACCATATTTAAAACCTTCTAAAACTTAAACCCAGAACTTCTTAAAGCCTCAGCAAATTGAGGAACCAACCCTGTATACTTATATGCTCCACGGTCAAACACCAACTCTTGCTCTAATTTCATATTAGATAGACGTTCAACCATCAAAGAAGAAACCTGTTTTACAGTTTCAGCGTTGACCCTACCTTTACATACATCCCTAATTTTAGCATCCAAAGTAGAAGCAGAGGTGAGAGTCACCCCTTTTTTGTCATTGATTAACTGAGCGTAAAAATGCCTGTTGGACTTGAATATGGATATACGTAAACGCTCAGCGCCGTTATTGAGCTTCTTTCTATTACGTAGTTTCCTTTTTTCATAATTACTTAAAAAATTATGTAATCTTCTCATCTTAATTACTTCTTTTTACTTACAGCTTTACGTAACATAAATTTGTCTTTCATTACAACACCCTTACCTTTATAAGGGTCGTACTTTCTAATTTTGCATATATCGGATGCTACCATATAGACTTTTTGTTTATCTATACTACTCACTACTAAGTGAGTTGGTTTTACACACTTAATCTCAACATCCTTAGGCACTTTATACTTCACATTATGGCTATAGCCAAGATATAAAGTCAAATATTTACCATCACACTCCGCTTTGTATCCAACACCATTAATTTCAAGATCAACAGAAAAACTATTAATCATGCCATTAATAATATTGTTAATATTGCTCCTATAAGTACCCCATATAGGCTTTGTCTCATTATAATTATCTTTGCTTTGATCAACAAAAAGCAGCAACTGATTATCAACAACATGGCATACAACATCACTGCGTAGCCTAAGTTCTTTTTCTACCTTGGCACTTTTTATTAACATTTTACCATCATTACACTCAACTGAAACACCAGCAGGAATATTGATAGGCACAGCACCTATACGAGACATAAATTCCTCCTACTACTTAAAATACACGACACAAAACTTCTCCACCAACTTTCAATTTATGCGCATTGTAATCAGTCATCACTCCTTTAGACGTAGATATAATAAAAATACCAAGTCCATTATATGCCTTAGCAATGTCCCTGCATTTAGAATAGCGACGACAACCAGGTTTTGATACTCTAACTATATTACTAATTACAGGTGA
Organism: Wolbachia endosymbiont of Mansonella perstans; assembly: GCF_020278605.1. Lineage (NCBI taxonomy): Bacteria > Pseudomonadati > Pseudomonadota > Alphaproteobacteria > Rickettsiales > Anaplasmataceae > Wolbachia > Wolbachia endosymbiont of Mansonella perstans. The sequence continues at coordinate 17,350 of NZ_JACZHU010000004.1, forward strand.
CTTCTCATAATACTTCAATTTTACGATAAAAGATGGCACATTGCCTACAACTTCTTTCTGGTAACCAAGGATATATCCTTCATCCTTTAAGATTTTCAGTATAGAAAAATTTACTTTAGAAAACAGAACTTTTGTTGTCCTGTGCATTGCCAATTGAGCATTACGTATCCTCGTCAAAAAATCACCAATACTATCAGACAATGCCACAATATACTCCTATATTATATCACCAACTAGACTTCGTAACCCCTGGAATTTTTCCAAAAGAACATAAATCACGCAAAACAATCCTACATAAACCAAACTTTCTATACACTCCTCTTGGTCTCCCTGTTAGAGCACACCTATTTCTAATTCTGGTTTGAGAAGAATCTCTAGGCAACTCTTTAATCAGCTTATTTTGAGCTGCAAACCTCTCACTTATAGGTATATTCTTATTATTTATTATAGATTTCAACTTTTTTCTTTTCTCTTCATGTTGATCGTGCAATTTTATCCTACGAAGATTTCTTTGTATCATAGATTTTTTTGCCATATATCTCTTCTCTAATTAATCAAAAAAGGGAAATCTAAAAGCTAGCAATAGCTCTTTTGCTTCTTTATCACTAGTCGTACTTGTTATAATATTGATATCCATACCTCTAATCCTACTTATTTTATCGTAATCTATTTCTAAAAATGAAATATGCTCCTTTATACCAAAGGAAAAATTACCATTACCATCAAATTGTTTTACACTAAACCCTCTAAAATCTTTTTCTCTCGGTAAAGCAACATATATCAATCTTTCTAAAAATTCATACATTTTATCTTTACGCAAAGTTACTTTGCAACCTACCGTAGCGCCTTTCCTTATTTTAAAACCAGAAATGGATTTTTTTGCAAACGTTGATACAGGCTTTTGCCCTGCAATTAAATATAGATCATCAAGCGGCTCATTTATTGCTTTACTGTCTGTAGCAGCATCTCCAACACCCATATTAATACATACCTTGACAAGCTTGGGTACTTGCATCATGTTGCCGTAGTTAAACTTGTCCTTCAAGGATTTTACTATACTATCTCTGTATAATTCTTTAAACATATCAACCTAGTCTATTACTTCTCCAGAAACTTTTGCAAAACGCACTTTTTTACCATCTATAATCTTAAACCCTACTCTAGTTGGAGCTTTATACTTAGGGTCTAATATTGCGATGTTAGATATATCAATAGCTAACTCTTTATTTAGTACACCGCCACTACTACCAGCTTTCGGTTTAGTATGTTTCTTATGTACATTCACTCCAGAAACAACAGCCTTTTTTTTAGCATCACGTGTAATAATTTTGATTACTTTACCAACTTTTCCTCTATCCCTGCCAGTTAAAACTATAACGTCATCACCACTTCTTATTTTTGCACTCATTATAAAACTTCAACAGCTAATGACATTATTTTCATAAAAGAACCAGACGGCAGTTTCTTCACCGGGCCAAACACTCGAGTACCAAGCGGCTCACCTTGATTATTAACTAAAACTACAGCATTGCTAGAAAAACAAATTACAGAGTTATCAGATTTTCTGATACGATTTCTCACTCTAACAACAACTGCTCTATATACTTTTCCCTTTTCGACCTTTCCTTTCGGGTTGATAGATTTAGTAGACACAATAATTGTATCACCTATAGATGCAGACTTCCTTCCGCCTAACAAGCCAATACAAAGCACTTCACGTGCACCAGAATTATCAGCTACTTCCAACAATGTATTTTTTTGAATCATATAAGCACCTTACTCAACTCGCACAACAATCCATTTTTTAGTAGTAGAAACAGGCTTGTGTTCTTGTATAAAAACCATATCTCCTTCTTTGCAAGTATTATTCTCATCATGTGCTGTATACTTTTTATATTTTTTTATAACTTTCTTATAAAGTTTATCCTTATATACCCGCAATACTGAGACCTTTACAGTTTTATCGCACTCAGCTTTAGCTACAACACCACAAAAAATCTTCTTAGGCATTCTCTTCCCCTATCCTTCTTTCATTTAATATAGTTAAAATACGAGCTATGCTCTTTCTTATCAACCCAAAACGTGAAATATTACTACACTGTCCTAATTTCTTTTGAAAAACCAAATTAACAAACTCTTTCCTCAAATTTACAAGAATTTCATGCAACTCTTGCGAAGATTTTGATCTAATGTCAGTTATGTCCATCGTAACTCCGTTCAACTATGATTAGATATAAATTTACATTTTACAGGAAGCTTGGCAATTGCTTTTTCAAGCGCCAATCTTGCTAAATGCATGGGAACATCACTGCTAATCTCAAATAACACTCTACCAGGCTTAGCTTTAAATACCCAAAATTCAACACTACCTTTTCCTTTACCCATCCGTACGTCTGCTGGCTTTTTACTAACAGGCGTATCAGGAAAAATCCTTATCCACACTTTACCAGAACGTTTCAACGTTCTGGATATCACACGCCTCACAGTCTCAATATGCTTAGAATGAATTCTACCTGCTTCTATAGCTTTTAAACCGTAATTACCAAAAGATAGTGTGCTACCACCTTTTGTGTTACCCTTAATTCTCCCTTTAAACACCTTTCTATATTTACTCTTTTTGGGGACAAACATTTCAATACGCCTTAATTAACAACATAAACCCAAACCTTAACTCCTATAATACCATATATAGTCTTTGCTTCACAAAAAGCATAATCTATATTAGCACGTAAAGTGTGCAAAGGTAAGCGACCTTCTTTATACCATTCAGTACGAGCTATCTCAGCTC
>NZ_JACZHU010000005.1:0-19870 GCF_020278605.1 Wolbachia endosymbiont of Mansonella perstans
GTTATAATAATTTGCTGATGCTTAGTTTAAGCGCGATTTGGCTGAATGTAGAAAAAGTAAAAAGGACATGTAGCCACTATAATTTGATACAATCCACCGAAAAATACCCTGAGTTTTTTACTGGATTTTGTCATTGAGCCTGGAGATTAAAAACAAGTTTTCAATCAGAAATACCCTTACTGCTATGATAGCGGAACTGACAAAGCCTATCAAGTAGTTTTTTTGCTTCATGACATACTAAAAGCTGGTTTATCATGTAAGAGCCTATTGTAGCAATGATAAACTCTATTTCTCAGAACCTGAAGTGTTGTGAATGTTGCGCTGTTTGTACAAATTTCATAATTGAATCCGGTGATGCACTTCTACCTTTCCTTAATTTACGAGTATATTGATCATCTTTAATTAGTCGAAGTTCTTCCTGCTTTTACTCATTTCATTCTTTAAGTCTTCGTATATCTCTTTTAGCTCTCTATTGTCTTCTTTCTCTTTTATGTTGCCACTTTGCAACAGATTTTTAATCTGATATGCATCATATCTAAGCAAGATTTGTTTATCTTCATCTTCATACATAGGATTAGCTCCATCTAGGATTTCCTGAAGGGATTTGTATACAGAAAGTTTTGAGTTCAGAAAGTCATTACAGTTATTGCATATGTAATGTCCATATTGCCGAAAATGCTTTTGTACTATTTATCTATTTCCTCTAGATGCTTATTATTTAGAGTTACTTGCATCGCAAGATTTATTTACAAAATCTGAAATTTTTAAGTCTTTAGTCACTTCCAAATTTTCTATCAAGCTAAACTCTCCATCTAACTCTTGTTACTTCCTCTAATTGAGAATTCAGCTTTTTCTCTTGAGCTTTCTGTTCTTTAGGACTTTTAAATATAAATGCTTTACTCTGCTTCTTAAGGCGAGTGAGCTCCTGTTGCAGAGCATTTTGTCTATTCTGTAGAGCTTTAATTCGATCATCAAAGCTAACAGTTTGCTTGACCTTTTTCTGAGTTTGCTGAGGTTTGCTTTCTGTCTGAGAAAACTCTTTCCTGAAATTAGTGGAGTTATTTTGCTTTTTAGAAATAATTGGAACTTCAACTTTTTTTGGCGTCTTTTAGCTAAGCACCTTCCTGCCACTCCCTCCAATTCCAGCGGATTTTTGCTGACCTGAGTTCTACAGTTGTTTTTGATATGTGTCGTCTTTTACCGTATCGTACGATATCTCGCTTTTACTTGATATCGAATCAGGAATTTCGCTCTCACTTATTATGCTTGAGCTTAGCGATATTCCACTACTGCTTGATATTGAGCTTGCGTCAAGTATTTCGCTGTCATTTATTGTGCCGGAGCTTGACGATGTTCCACTACCACTTGATATTGATACTACATCAGAGTCAATACTAAAGGTTAACAAAGAGTGAGCTTTATCTTTTTTATAAGTTCGGTTGTTTGCTTTAGCTTTTGATCTAACTTCTATTGGTATTGTTTCACTTTTGACTGAAGCAGAGTCAACAGTAACTGGGCTATTGATAGCCTTTATAGGCTGCACAGCTGATTTTGACCTTTTTGATTTTCCCGTCTTTTCACTTGTTTCAAACCCTCAATTTATTACCAATACAACTTAATTTTAAACGATAACTATTAACTATGCGTGAATATTGTTTTTAGCAAAGTCTCTTGCGATGCTCAAAAGTAGAAACAAAGACTTGATTTTTGTATCAAAATAATAGACTATCAAAGGCACACATAAATATCTACAATGCAAGAAAAAACTTTCACAATCATCGATGGTTATGGCTTTCTTTTCAGAGCTTATTATGTTTTGCACCATTTGACTACTACAACCGGTATTCCAATAGGTGCCGTGTACGGCTTTCTAAATATGGTTCTTAAGTACATTACTCACTCGGATTACTTGACCATAGCATTTGACTCTGGCAAAAAAAATTTCAGGCACGACTTATACCCTGAATATAAAGCAAACAGGGTAACTCCTCCTGAAGACTTGGTTCCGCAGTTTGCAATACTGAGGGAAGCAGTGGAAGCTTTCGATCTCAGCTATGAAGAGATTGGAGGCTATGAAGCAGATGACATAATTGCGACACTAGCTAAGAAATATGCCAACCACCAAGACTTTAAAGTAGTGGTAGTCTCGTCAGATAAGGATTTGTTTCAACTCTTGAATCACAACATTTTAATATTTGACCCTATTAAAAATATATACATAGATGAAAGACAAGTAATAGAAAAATTTGGTGTAAATTCAAACAAGCTCCTTGATTTATTTTCTCTAACTGGCGATGCATCTGATAACATTCCAGGTATTCCAGGAATAGGTCCAAAGACTGCAGCTAAATTGCTTGATAAATTTGGTTCCTTGAACAATATCCTGGAAAACATTAGTAGCATTGAACAAACGAGAGTACGTAATATTCTTACCAAACATAAGGAAAGAGCGCTAATTTCACGAAAACTTTTTTTACTATATGAAAAAGTAGATCTTCAGCATAATGTTGCAAAATATGAAGTTCATCCTCCAAATATGAAGAAATTGTTATCCTTTTTAAAGAAGTATGAGTTTAATTCATTGGTAAACAGGGCAGAGAAGCTTTTTTCTTATAATAAACCCAGCGCGGAAAAGAAACCAGAATATAGTAGTGAAGAATTAGAAAAATTTTTGGAGCACTGCAGATACGAAGGCAAAATCGTAATCTATTGTCATTTTGAAAACAATGTACTCAGTAAAATCTCCTTATCTTGCAGTGAAGATAATATTTTCTACATAGACCAAAACTGCCTACAAGATGCAATTGTTACAATCAATTTAACTTTACTTTCAAATGGGGTACTGAAAATAATACATGACATTAGAAAGATCAGAGAAACATTTCCTACAATAGAAAAAGTGCTAAGCTCAGTTGATGATTTGATGACAATGTCATATAGCCTTGACACAGGAAAGCATAACCACAGCATTCCAAACATAATTGCACATAATTTGAGTGAAAATGTAGAGATTTTCTCAGCAAAAACTTTAATAGCGGTCCATGAAAAGCTAACACAAAGATTGTTTCAAGAGAGGCTCTTTACAGTTTACGAGCGCTTTGATAAGCCGCTTATGAAAGTGATACTTGACATGGAGAAAAATGGAATATTGCTAAGCATTCAAAAACTGCAGGAATTGTCTGATAAGTTTCAACAGTTACTCACTCTGCTTGAGAATGATATATATAATTTGGCAGGAGAAAGATTCAATATTGCTTCGCCAAAACAATTAAGTGATATTTTATTTAATAAGATGGGGCTTAATAAGAAGAGAAAGTTAAAATCCGGATCGTATAGTACAAACTCTGAAGTAATAGAAGAACTTGAAATGGAAGGAGCTGAAATTGCAAGTAAGATTTTAGGTTGGCGGCACTTAAGCAAGCTAAAGGGTACCTATACTGATGCGCTAATAAAGCGGGTTAACCCTCTTGACGATAGAGTACATACGAGCTTCTCAACAACTGCAACAGGTAGGCTTAGCTCCAGCAATCCTAATCTGCAGAGTATTCCTATCAGAAGTGAGGGGGAAGCTTTATCAGACGAGCATTTATTGCACCAAAAGGGTATAAAATAATTTCTGCCGATTATTCACAAATAGAATTGAGGCTCTTGGCACATATTGCAGATGTTGCAGCATTTAAAGAAGCTTTTGCAAATGGACAAGATGTTTACAATATCACCGCAAGGCAAGTTTTTAGAGTGCTAGAAGGTACAGAGGTAGATAAACAGCTGAGGCAAAAGGGAAAATCCATTAATTTTGGAATTATATATGGCATTAGCCCGTTTGGCCTTGCAAGGCAGTTTAAAATTACCGTTGAGGAAGCTGCTGGATACATTGATTATTATTTCTCCTGTTATCCAGAGATAAAGGTCTATATGGAAAAGGAGGTGTCTATTGCGAGACAGCACGGCTATGTAGAAACTTTATTTGGTAGAAGGTGCTTTGTAGAAGACATAAACAATAAAATCCCTTACTTAAGGCGATTTGCGGAAAGGGCAGCAATAAATGCACCTGTGCAAGGAACTGCTGCTGATATAATAAAACGTGCAATGATTCAACTTTATGATCAGCTAAAAGCAGGTAAAATAATCCTCCAAGTTCATGATGAGCTATTGATTGAGGTAGAAGACAATAAGGTACAAGAAACAGCAAAACTTGTGAAAGATGTAATGGAAAATGCAGTGAAAGTTTCTATACCGCTTGAAGTGGAGGTAAAAATTAGCGACAACTTGGGCTCAAATTTTCTTAATTATGATTTAAACGTTTCAGATTCTAAGAGTATAAATCATTTGAACTAATATGAAAAATATGCTACAATTAAAGTATAGTAAGTGTGAGTAAGTCAGTTATGACAAGAATGTTAACTTCACAAACAAAGGATTCGAAACCTTCTGTTCAGTTAACTAACGAAGATAAGAAAACTTTTGAAAAAAAAGAACATCAGTTAATCTATCGTGCTTTTCTAGATACTTTAGAGAATCTAGAGAAACAAACACAACAGGAGATGGAGGAAATAGCAAAGAAACTGCAAGAAAAATTTTCAGAGCAGGAGAAAGAGAAATTAGAGGAACAAAAGTCATTAAAAGAGGAGCAGCTAGCTCGGTTACAGAATGAAAATGAAAAGAAAATTTTTACTTTTGTACTTGAAAATAGAGGAAAGATATTCAACGATGTTAATCAAAAAATAAAGTCACTAAGTGAAGAAAATTTCCTTCAGTTTTTAATTTCCGTATTTGAAAAAATTAGAGAGAAAAATTTAGCTAGCGAAGGGAATTTAGAAAATAGTAAAATAAAAGAAGTGGTTGATGAGTTTGTAGGTGATATACGCGGTAAAGAAGCTAAAGACTCACTCATAAAACTTGCTGGATGGCCGCTTGGAATAAAGGTAGATCCTGAAAACATTTCTGGCTCCTTTATGAGTGGGCTAAGAGAAAAAATACCATTTTTAGGTGGGGGTAAAGAAGAAGATGAACCACCGCTCAGTGATGAAGAAATGGTAACAACGTTGTTACGTAAGATTTTTCTTCCTACTCTTTTTTCTATTACCTCAATATTAGTTTTTGGTCCTACTACATTTGCGATAGTTGCTGCTGCTATTGGCACAATATTCGCTGTAAAAGGAGGAGTTAGGGCTCTTTTTTCAAATAACAGGAAAGGTACTTTGTATAACCCTGATACTGAAAAGGAGAAAGAATGGGATGGTGAAATTAATAATAGAATTAGTGAAATTCTAGAATCAAAAGTTAATGGAGTTGGACAGGATAAGCAACCTGCTGAAAAGCAGCATAATGTGCCTGAGCAAGTTAAGGAAAATCAAGAATCCTTCCGGAAGAAAGAAGAAGATAAACGACGACAAAAAGAAGAAGGAAGTCAGCACAGTATCTCCAACTTATAACTCAGTTCCGCCTACCGTAATTGCATCAACTTTGAGTGTTGGTTGACCAACCCCAACAGGCACATTTTGTCCATCTTTTGAACATGTACCAATACCAGGATCTAACTTTAGGTCGTTGCCAACCATGGATACTTTTTTTAGCACTGTTGGCCCGTCACCAATTAACGTCGCCCCTTTGACTGGTTGTGTAATTTTACCATTTTCTATCAAATAAGCTTCTGAAGATGAGAAAACAAATTTCCCTGATGTTATATCAACCTGCCCGCCACCAAAATTTACTGCATATAGACCTTTCTTTACGCTAGATATTATTTCTTCTGGTGTATGTTTCCCTGGTAACATATAGGTGTTTGTCATGCGCGGCATAATGACTTCTTTATAACTTTCCCTTCTACCATTACCAGTTAGATTTACCCCCATGAGTTTAGCATTCATATAATCCTGCATATATCCTTTGAGGATTCCATCTTCTATCAACACATTGTAACCAGAAGGAGTGCCTTCATCATCTATGCTAATAGAACCGCGCAAATTAGGCAGAGTTCCATCATCAACTACTGTGATACCACTAGCTGCTACTTGTTTACCAATAGAATTTGAAAATGCTGATACTCCTTTACGATTAAAATCGCCTTCGAGTCCATGGCCCACAGCTTCATGTAACAATACCCCTGGCCAGCCCGGACCTAGAACAACTGTCATCTCTCCAGCTGGAGTCGGAACCGCTTCAGAATTTACTAATGCTTGTTCCAAAGCCTGGTTTGCAACTTCTTTCCACTTTGCCTCAGAAATAAACTTACTGTAAGAATCTCGTCCACCATGTCCTGCAGAACCTCTTTCAATTCGGCTATCTTTCTCTACAATGACTAACACATTAAAACGTACTAGAGGCCTGATGTCGCTTAACCTGTGATCACCCTTTATTATTTGTATGACTTGCCATTTTCCACTTAGAGTTATTTTTACTTGCTTCACGCAGTTATTTTTGAATCTTACATACTCATTAACCTCGTTGAGCAGTTTAATTTTTGAGCTTAGATCTATTTCATTTATGGGGTTAATTTTCGAATATAGGTTTTTTGCCTCTTTGTCTAAGCTTATTAAATTTGTTTTGTTTAAAGACACTGAGCTTTTAACTATAGAAGCAGCATTACTAATTTCTTTTTCGCTAATCTCAGAAGAGCAAACAAAAGATGTGCTATTCTCGCAAAAAGACCTCAGGCCAAATCCCCTTCTGATGTTCAAATCCATATGTTTCAATATGTTATCATCGAAAACCAAAGACTCTGACTGACAAAACTCTAAAAATAACTCACCGCCATCGCTATTGCTCAAAGCATGGTTGACTATTTTATATACATTATTAATATTAACATTGTTCTGAGCAAAAAATATTTGATCTAAGTTTAAATCGTCCGGCATTACCTTTAAACTAAAAATTGCTTAAGTATATTATTTAACTTTAACATAGTAAACTACAAAAAGCCCGGGTGGCGGAATTGGTAGACGCGCTAGTTTCAGGTGCTAGTAACTTTTCAGTTGTGGAAGTTCAAGTCTTCTCTCGGGCACTCTTAACTTACATATTGTTTTTTGAACGAATTAATGCCATAATATATTAATTATGCTTAAGTTTATGAGTCGTGAGAAAGAGGAACTTGCCAACAGAAAAAAATAAGAACTTACTCAAGACATCTAGTTACCACACTATCCATTGCTTCTTTTATTGGGTGTATAAATAGCATCGCTAGTTTTTGATGTTCCTAGCTTAAATTGTACTCTGCTGTTTTGAGATTACACTAAATTGGTTTCACTCGGTTTGAATGTGTGGTCATATGTTAACCACTTGCAAAAACACGATCTTAATAATCAGCTTGGTATAGAAAACACTCTAGGGCAGGAAAAGCTAACAAGGATCCATATCAACATAGCATTTAATGCCTCGTTTTTAATAGAGAGAATTATACCTGTATTACCTTTCGAATCTCTTATTATTCCTTTTATTTCTATTACTTTTTTCATTTTGAGCTTTACTGCTGTGGCAGCCAATATCGTCCAGACTATGATCAGCGAGTCGAAGGTAAAAGAATTGAGCAAAGAGAGAAATCTCCAAAGTGGTGTGATAACAGGGGCTTGATTGCTAAAATATTAATAAATCAACTTACTTAACTATGTAGGAATATTAGTTATCGTGTTAATAATTTGATAACAAAAGGCAAATATTGTGACAGACTTTATAAATTTTTTCGGTGACTATTCCGGGTTTTTTGAGGATAATGCTTGTTATGTAGTATCTGAATATAATAGGGATAGTCCAGGTCTTATAGATCTTAGCACATATATAGTAGAACGTGATGAATATGAGAACTTGGTATTTGAGAGCCTATATGAATATATATGTCCGGATGAGAACATGCATAAGGATATCGTCCTTAATCTCAGATTTTTACGAATAGAAGATGGAAGGAAGAATAGAGTACAGCAACGGTTGTCATATAATCGACTATATGGTAGATAATGGAACTTTATCTTCAAGTGGAAAGAAATTAATATTTAATATAATTCTAACTAGAGAGGGCCATTCAAGAGAGTTCGGCATAGTTAGTATTACAAAAATATAAGCCACAACCATACAAACATTGTGATTTCAACCTGGCAAGAGGTTATCTACTTGGATGATAACCTCTTGCCAGTTAACAAGAAGGCACTGGTTACTTTATAACAGTGCCATTCCAGCTCCCTCATTTGTTGTGCAGTTTCATCTTACTGCTTCCACGGCAGACTCATCACAGTGTTCAACATGGGATCCAATTTTCCATAAATAGTGCATTTTAACATAACTTTTATGCTCACCTACTTGATAAAATTCCTTGGTTCAAGCGTCAAGCGCTGGAATCAAGGAAAGTTTGCTTGTAAGCAAGCAAACTAATTTTGTGAACATAGAAAGTAGCTAATCTTAATTAAAAACACAACATTTTAATTATTATAGAAAGGTGCGATCTGATGTCATGAAACCATAATGGTGTAATTCCATTTGCTTTAACATCTGGTTGAAATCGTAGTCCACACTTTGGAAAAGTAGCAACTTTCTAGGGCGCAAGCATGGATTAAAAAAGGAGTAATGTTAGTGGTTTGTTGTCCACATACGGTATTGAAGTTGGCCTTACTTTTCATTTTGCTAGCAAAACCAGCTCTATTGTATAGTGCTAGCAATTCTATTGATAATTTCACCATACACTTGACTGTTATTTTTAGTTTCAATTTCAGTAATAATATTGGACCTATTAGGCTCTTTTAGCGCTATTTCTTGAAATCCTTTTCGAACTTTATTATAAAAATTAATGTCCATCTCTTCGTATTTATTTTTATCTTTTGTTCGGCTTAGACCAACTTGAACATCAATATCTAGGATAAATGTGATATCTGGACGTCTAATTTTTACTAACTTATGAAGGTCCCCTATTAGCCCTAAGTCAACTTCAAGCCCATACCCTTGGTATGCAATAGTTGAATCAATAAACCGATCGCAAATCACTATCTTTCTTTCTTCTAGAGCTGGCAATATTAATTTTTTCACATGTTCGTATCTCATTGAGATAAGTAACAAAAGTTCAGAGATGGGGTCAATATTGTCTTTAAGCAATACCCTTCTTACCTTCTCTGCAAAGTCAGTACCACCTGGCTCTCTGGTCAATATCACATTACTTTCACTGTAGAGTTGTTTAAAATGACTTGCAAGTAACTCAGACTGCGTTGTTTTACCGGAGCCGTCTATTCCCTCAAAGGTTATGAACATAAGTTCTGTAATCGTAATGTCAACAAAAAATATACAAACAGTATACACAAGAACCATTTGACACTTAAGCAATAATATTATAAGCTGTGGCTGATACACAATTCTCTGTAAGCTATGGTTGCACTGAATACTCCTAAGGTAGATTTTGACTTTACTGCAAAGGATTTCAATCTTTTAGGGGTAGACAACAAACACTATACATTAAGTAACTGTCGTGGAAAAAATGGTCTTATTATAATGTTTATATGCAATCACTGTCCTTACGTTCAATCAATTATCAGCGATCTGGTGAGCGATGTTGATTTGTTAAAAAGGGGTTATCAGGTAAATACTGTTGCAATAATGCCGAATGATGTCAATGAATATCCAGAAGACTCCTTTGAAAATATGATTAGTTTTGCTAAGGAAAATAAGTTTGCATTTCCATATCTGATTGACAGTATGCAAGAAGTGGCTAAAGAATATGATGCTGTTTGTACTCCTGACTTTTTTGGTTTTAATGCTAATTTAAAACTCCGCTATCGTGGACGTTTTAATGATGCAAAAAAAGAAAAGGCTCAAAACTATAAGATAGGAAGTAGTGATTTATTTCAAGCTATGAAATTCATTGCAGAAACTGGTAATCCTCCGGTTGACCAAAAGTCAAGCATTGGTTGCTCAATTAAATGGTCTGATCCTACAGGTTAAATATCATGCACGGCAGCTCTCAGTACTTGTTTGATATTATAATTTTACTTTCCGCTGCTGTGTTTATAGTCATAGCATTTTGGAAAATGAATATCAGCCCAGTGCTCGGTTACTTCGTTGCAGGTGCGTTGATTGGTTCTCATGGATTTAATCTGATACATTCAGCTGATGCAATGGATAATTTTGCAGAATTCGGCGTAGTTTTTCTATTATTCATTATAGGTCTTGAGTTGACCTTTGAACGCCTCATTGCCATGCGTATTCATGTATTTGGATTTGGTTCCCTTCAAGTTATAGTTACCATGGTAGCGATATGGTGCATTGCTCTTGCTTTTGAAGTGAACACTAACATGGCGGCAGTTATCGGCGGTGGGCTTGCATTGTCCTCAACCGCAATAGTGTTACAGGTTCTGCAGGAAAAAGTTTCCCAAGCAAGTCAAGTTGGTAGGTTGTCAATAGCAGTACTGTTAATGCAAGATTTTGCAGTGGTACCATTAATAGTATTAGTACCTTTACTTACTGGTAGTTCTGAAAACAGCCTGATAAGCTCACTGGCAGGTTCATTAGTACAAGCAACTATTGCATTAGTGTTGATATTTATAACTGGTAGGTTATTACTCAGACCCTTATTTTCGGTTATTGCTAAAATGGAAAATAACGAGGTCTTTGTATCAACAACACTCTTAATAATATTAGGAGCAGCATTTATTACCGAACAATTTCATTTATCAATGGCACTGGGCGCATTCGTTGCTGGGTTATTAGTCGCAGAAACAGAACACAGGCACTCGGTGGAACACGCGGTGTTACCATTCAAAGATTTATTTCTCGGCTTATTTTTTATGACTGTCGGTATGTCTATCGATATTGATCTTTTACTCAATAAATTGCCGCTAATTACTTTATTGTCGATCATCCTTATCGTTTTAAAAACATCTATCATATACGTATTGTGTAGATTTTTTGGGTTTAAGAGTGCACCTGCCATACAAGCTGGATTATTGCTTGCACAGGGTGGTGAATTTGCATTTATCCTGTTTCGCTTAGCAGATGAGTTGGATGTATTACCAAGTGAAATTGCCCAAGTACTTATGATGGTAACTACAGTAACTATGGCTTTCACTCCTCTTCTATCGGGACTTGGAGAATGGATAGCAAATTCATTTAGCACTGAGAAAGTAATATTAGATGATGAAGCAATTGAGACAGACACACAAGATCTCTATAACCATGTAGTAGTTGCTGGATTCGGCAGGGTAGGATATATGGTAACAAAAATGCTTACCGCAGAGCATATAAGTTACGTTGTTGTAGATATTCAATCAAAGATAGTCAAAGAAGGGAAAAGTGACAGCTTTCCTATATATCTTGGAGATGCCACGAGATATGAAATTTTAAAATCAGTAGGAATAGAAAGAGCCCAAGCTCTCGTAATTTCAATAAAGAACGAAGTTACTATAAAAAAGATTGTTTCTCTAGTTGCAACAAATTTTCCACACGTAAATGTTATAATACGCCTACCAGATCTGAGTAATGTAGAAGCTTACAAAGATCTAGGAGCTAGTAAAGTTATTCCGGAGACATCTGAGATTGGGTTACAGCTTGGTGGAGCAGCGCTGAGCCTAAGTGGTATTAGCGAAAGCGGAGTTGAGTCCTTAAAAAGTAGATTTAGGAAAGGCAATTATAGCATGATAAAGGATATTAGCAGCGATATAGATGAATGATTATTTCTTCAGTCTCCTCTTTATCCCAGCTCGTAATCGTTGATGTCAGACATTTGAGTAGCGTTTATTTTGGCTATAATAAACTATACACCAAATCAAGGAAAGTGCAAACCAAGTTATTGCATATTCCAAGTGTTTCATCGGCTGTATAGTTGGTTTACTGCTGAAACCTTTCTGCCACAACATACACTGCTCTAGCTTAATACCAAGTTCATTGGAAATTTCTTCTGTACTTAGGGTAAACCACGTGTTCAAAGCAGTATCATTTTTGATTAACCAACTTTTGCTTTTACTACTATCGCAATATAAAACTCCACTCGCAGTTATTTTCTCAATTTTTGCTCCTTCCTTCTTTTTCTCTCTTACTATTCCTTTATTCACTAGCGTGTAGTGTCCATTAGTGAGCAGCATAGGAGACAGCACATGATAGCCGCGTTGCCCTGTAAAAACGTATAGCTCTATGTCACTTAAAATCCCATCAATCTTGATGTGTCTGTAGTTAAATTTTGCAAGATCACTATTGGGTAATAGATAGACAACTGGAAGATTCATATTTTTGATAATATTGTTCTTCCAGTTCAACCTAAATAATTGCCACAATCCTAATAAAAAAAGAAGTAAGCAAGGTATAATTAAGATAAATATCGTTTTTTTTAACACCTTACATTTGTGTTTTTAGGTAATTTTCAACACCTATAAGTCAATTAAGAGCCAATTTGCTCTTCAATTCAATGGTAGTGCTCTTCCTCATTTTTCAATAATTCCTCTAATAAGATTACACTAATAAAATCTTCCTCTTTATTCAGCAACAGAAATTGCTTCCCTATAGCCTTTTAAACCTTCTTCTTCTAATTTTAAGTTATCTTCCGAGATTTTGCGTATTGTATCTTTTGTAAACTTCCCGTCACGCTTTGAGATTTCATTTGTGTCTTGAAAGTTTGGTATACCTTTAAGCAATAAAATTCTTTCTGCTAGCTTATTTGCATGCTCAAGTTCCTCGTCAAGCTCGTTTTTCATTTTCTCTGTAAGTTTATTGACCCCACTATCTTTGAGAATTGTAGAATGCAAAAAATACTGGCTTATAGAAGTCAATTCACCAGTGAGTGATTTATTTAAATGCTTTGCTATTATCTCTTTATTCATAACCTTCCTTTAGTTTAATCTATTAGTATAATCTATATGATAATGAGAATCATAGCAATAGATCTCTTGCATAACCTTTTTTCGATTTCGCGTCAAAACTTGTTTCTGCTTCTCAAGTTGACTGCCTAGTTGTTGAAGTAAGGTAATTGTTGCAGTAGCCAAGAGATTAGCTGTAATTATGAATAGAATGTTGGTTGATAAAACAGAATTTTGTTATTAAAAAATATAGGAGGAACATAAGTTTTACTCAAGGTGGCAATGCCGATGGAAAGGATAAGTAAGAGCAGAGTGAAACTTAGATTTCGTATTAGACATGTTGCCGTTCACTTCTGCTTGACAAGTATAATGCGGCTTAACTGCCATATCAGACTGTGGAGAGAACCGTGGAAGCGTACTGCTTTTAATTTACGTAAAATTATTAAGGATTATGGAGGTATTTTGATTTATATAAAATTTATTGTTAACTTATGTGCAGAGCCTCTGTTGTTCCAATGTTCTCCCAATAGGTATATTTATGATTAGAATTACTTTTTTAGCTGAACAAAAAGTGGAAGAATACAGCGGCAGGATTACCGGTTTTGACATACTACAACCAGGTGCTTTAAAAGAAGCCGTTGCCCTAAAGGTAAATGGTGAGCTATATGATCTCTCACGTAAAATTGAATCTGACACAGAAATAGAGGTGATACAACTCAGTGACGAAATGGGTTTGGATATAATAAGACATGATGCTGCTCATATAATGGCTCAGGCAGTGAAAGAGCTCTTTCCTAACACTCAGATTACTATCGGCCCAACAATTCAGGACGGCTTCTACTATGATTTTGCTACAAATCGTACCTTTACCACGGATGATTTTGCTGCAATAGAAAAGAAAATGAAAGAAATCATAAAAAACAATCACAGATTTGTTCGAGAAGTTTGGACGCGTAAGCAAGCAATTGATTTTTTTAGCAGTATAGGTGAAAAATATAAGGTTGATATTATCTCCTCCATACCAGAGAGTGAAAATCTGACTGTTTATAGACAAGGAGATTTTGTTGACTTGTGCCGTGGTCCGCACTCGCCATCAACAAGTAGAGTCAAAGCGTTTAAACTCATGAAAGTTGCAGGAGCATACTGGCGTGGTGATGCTAAGGGTCCAATGCTACAGCGAATATATGGCACCGCATGGCGAAATAAGAATGAATTAAACGCTTATCTTAAGCGTTTGAAGGAGGTGGAAAAACGCGACCACCGCAAGATTGCTAAGGATATGGACTTGTTTCACATTCAAGAGGAGGCTGTTGGGCAGGTTTTTTGGCATGAGCAGGGATATACTTTATATAACGTTCTTGAGTCTTACATAAGGAAAAAATTAATAAACAATGGCTATGCTGAAGTGAAAACTCCTATTTTAGCAAGTAAGGAGCTGTGGGAAAAATCAGGGCATTGGGATAAGTTTCGTGAAAACATGTTTATTGTTGATGAATCTGAAAGCAAAAGGCTGGCAATAAAACCCATGAATTGCCCTTGTCACGTGCAGATTTTTAACTCTCACACCAGGAGCTACCGCAATTTACCGATACGTATGGCAGAGTTTGGTACATGTCATAGAAACGAAAGTTCAGGTTCATTGCATGGACTGATGAGAGTACGTGGTTTTACGCAGGATGATGCGCACATTTTTTGCATGGAAGAGCAGATTAATTCTGAGACTGTAAAATTTTGCGACCTTTTAAAAGAAGTATATTCAGAGCTTGGGTTCAATGAAATCTCCGTGAAATTTTCAGACCGTCCAAATGTTAGAGCAGGAGATGATCAAGTGTGGGATAGAGCTGAGAAAGCGCTCCTTGAAGCTGTCAGAGAAGCAGGTTTAAGCTATGAACTCAACCCTGGTGAAGGTGCATTTTATGGTCCAAAGTTAGAGTTTGTTTTGAAAGATGCAATAGGCAGAAATTGGCAATGTGGAACGTTGCAAGTTGACTTCATTTTACCAAGGCGCCTGGAGGCTTTTTATATAGGAGCAGACGGACAAAAGCACCACCCTATTATGCTACATAGGGCAATTCTTGGAACTTTTGAACGTTTTATTGGAATTTTAATAGAGCATTATGCAGGAAGATTTCCACTTTGGCTCGCTCCAACGCAACTTGCCATTCTAACCGTTACAAGCGAAGCTGACGATTATGCTATAGAAATTTATAACGCTTTAAAAAAACAAGGTGTTAGAGTTAAAACCGATTTAACCAATGAGAAAATTAGTTATAAGATACGCTTGCATAGTTCAAACAAGATTCCTATATTATGGATCGTAGGCAAAAATGAAGTTGCAAGTAAAACTATGTCAGTGAGAAATTTAGGGTCAGAAAAATGGGAGTCTTCTTCCTACGAAAAAGCTGCTGAATTGCTATTAAAAAGTATTAACCCTAATCAAGGGAGTTAAAATTTGCAAACTAAAAAACATAGAATTAATGAATCCATTACAGCTGAAGAGGTACGCTTAGTTGACCAAAATGGTAAAATGGTTGGGGTTGTAGCAATAAAGCAGGCTTTGGAATCTGCTCAGAATATCGGCTTAGATTTGGTGGAAATTGCGCCTGACTCGACTCCTCCGGTATGTAAAATACTGGATTACAGCAAGCAAAAGTACGATGCAAAAAAGAAAGCAAGTGAAGCAAAGAAGAAACAAAAAACGTTAACGATAAAAGAAATTAAGATAGGTCCCAATATTGGCGATCACGACTATAAAACAAAATTGCGTCACGTAAGGGGTTTTCTTATACATGGACACAAAATCAAAGTTACAATGAAATTTAGAGGTAGAGAGCTAATAAACACTGAGGTTGGGGTGGAAAAACTGGAAAGGTTAATTAGAGACACAGAAGATATTGCAAAGGTAGAATTAGCACCTAAACGAGAAGGAAATCAATATTTTTTAGCCCTGGTTGCTAGGTAGCAAAATTTGTTCGCGGTAAACTGGTTTTTGCTTGAATTAAATAAACTACATTTATAGTTCTAGGATATGATTAAAATATGAGAAATTACTATTAAAGAAAAAATTTCACCAATCAATTTTTTTATCTCTTGTTTTAATTTGCAATACAGATATTAAACTGATTAATGTACAGGCAGTAAGATAAACACCTGCTGCAAGTTTTGTTTCGGTTTTTTCTATCAGCAACATGCATATAGAAGGAGAGAGACCACCAAAAATTCCTGCAGAGATATTATGTGCTAGACTAAAACCAGTGCATCTAACTTTCGTTGGAAACAACTCACAAGCAAGAGAATTATATGTTCCAAAAGATGCACCTATTGGTATGCTCATCAATAGAAAAGTGAATGCTACAATATAGTGGTTATCGCATGATAATAGCGAAAACGCTGGTAAGCTGACACAAGCTAAAACTACTAATATAGGAATCATCACGTTTTTCCTTCCTACTTTGTCAGATAGTGTTGCAAGCAACACTGCGGATACTCCAAATGTAATTTCAACCATAATCCTTACTACATTTTTAATATCAATGCTTGAAAGAGTGAGTTTTTTTACGGATATGTTATAAAACATGATTGCTGAATAAACAATCGCATTTTGGGCAATGCCAAGCCCGATTGCTATTAAAAATGCCCTTTTATAGTCCTTTATTAATTCTAGAAATGGAGAATGAGATAAACTTTTGTTTTGATCATGAGTTTTGTATGCCAGGCTCTCTTTTATTATGTATCTTATTGAAAAGCCTATTACACCCATAACGGAGCAGAAATAAAAGAGCAATTTCCAACCCCAAATTTCATAGCTTTCGCCTGTAAATTTTTTACAAATAGCTATCATTACAAAGCATATAATAGAACCAAGAGCACCACTAAAAGCTTTCATGCTACCTAAAAAGCCTAAATTTTTTTTATCGACCGAATGCTCTATTAAAAAGGCTGAGTTGATACTCGTTTCCCCACCTGCCGCCATTCCCTGTATTATTCTGCAAAGTAGAAGCAATATAGGAGAAAATATTCCGATTTCTCTAAAGCTTGGTATCAATGCAATTGCAGTAGATGATATCGAAGCTAATATTACGGAAGTTAGCAAAATTTTCCTCCTGCCGTACTTATCCCCAATGTAGCCAAAAATAAATGCACCAAGTGGTCTAAATCCAAATCCAGTTGCAAAACTGCCAAGAAATTTGATTGTGCTTAAATAATCATTTTCTGAAGGGAAAAAAACATTGCTTATTATATGTGTCAGAACTCCAAATAGAGTTAATTCATACCCTATAATCATGTTGCAGATTATGCCTGATAGTATTGCTTTTTGGATGTTATTCATAATTTCTCAGTTTAATATAATTTAGGGTACTTAGTCAATGACCTGCAAAGACAATTCACGTAAATGTCTATTGTCTACCTCAGAAGGAGCACCCATTAGAACATCTTCACCCTGCTGATTCATAGGAAAACAGATTACCTCGCGAATGTTTGATTCGTCAGCAAGCAGCATCACCATTCTATCAATTCCTGGAGCTATTCCGCCGTGAGGCGGCACTCCGAATCTGAATGCGCGCACGAGTGCACCGAATTTTGCATCAACCTCTTCTTGGCTATAACCTGCAATAGCAAAAGCTTTATACATAATATCCAATTTGTTATTGCGGATTGCCCCGCTCGATAGTTCTATCCCATTACAGATAAGATCATATTGGTAAGCAAGGATGTCTAGTGGACTTTTTCCCTCTAAGTCTTTCAAGCCGCCATGAGGCATAGAGAATGGATTGTGAAAAAAATTGATTTTTTTACTTTTATTGTCGTATATGAAATATGGAAAATCAATAACCCAACAGAACTTGAAGATATTGTCATCTATCAGACCCAGTTCCGACCCTAAAAGAGTGCGCACTTTCCCTGCTATTGTTGCTGCTTCATTTTCTTGATCAGAAGCAAAGAATACGCTATCCCCAGGCTCTACATTCGTTATTTCTCTTATGCGACTTAACCTATTGTCATCAAGAAATTTAGCAACTGGTCCTTTTGCAGTGCCATCTTTATCAAACGTTATATATCCAAGCCCTTTGGCACCAAATTCTTTTTGCGCATGTTCTATTTTTTTATTAAAGAAGCTACGTGGTTCCTCTGCTGTTTTAGGAGCAGGGATGGCTTTCACTACCATGCCAAGTTCAATATTGCCTTTAAAAATATTGAACCCTGAATCGCGGAAAATTTCTGTAACATCGCTGATTAATAGTGGATTACGCAAATCTGGCTTGTCAGAGCCATACTTAAGTACTGCCTCTTTGTATGTAATGTGTGGAAAGTCTTTATCAACAGACTTGCAAGAAAATTTGGCGAACACTTCATATAAAATAGATTCAATAACGTCAAATATGTCCTCTTGAGTTACAAAAGACATTTCAAGGTCTAACTGATAAAACTCTCCTGGAGAACGATCAGCCCTTGCATCTTCATCACGAAAACATGGCGCAATTTGAAAATATTTATCAAACCCTGAAACCATGAGCAACTGTTTAAAAATCTGTGGAGCTTGTGGCAATGCATAGAATTTACCAGGATTTAGCCTGCTTGGCACTAGGTAATCGCGTGCTCCTTCGGGGGAGGAAGCCGTGAGTATTGGAGTTTGAATCTCCAAAAATCCTTGCTCTATCATGAGCCTGCGGAGTTCTGCAATGATTTGTGAGCGCAAAATAATATTGTTGCGAGCTTTTTTACGTCTTAGGTCAAGAAATCGGTATTTAAGTCTCATATTTTCTGGATATTCTTGCTTACCGGCAATGCTTGCTAATATACTTCTTTCTTCTTTTGTTACTTCTTCATCAAGGTGGAACTCAACTTCCGACTCAACACGCAAATTGTTGACTATTACCTCAATTTCTCCGGTGGAAATACAACTGTTTACTGTACCTTCAGTTCTAGCTTTGACTATGCCTGTAACAGTAATTACACTTTCTGATTTTAAATTTGATATTTTATCAAAAAAATCTTTATCGTTATTGAATACTAACTGAGTAATTCCATAAAAGTCTCTTAAATCAACAAAGATCAAGTTGCCGTGGTCGCGCCTGCGATGTAACCACCCAGATAGGGTAACTTCCTTTTCTACATCGTTCTTCTTAAGTTCATTGCAGGTGTGAGTTTTGTAGCAGTTCATATTTGTTTGGTCACCAGAATTTTTAGGAAGTATAGAAATAAACTTTATTGTATACAAGCTCATTTATCGCATATTTACACAACTTGCGAGATAGAGAAGTGTTGCCTTGTACTGTCTTTGCTCACACATAAGTTTGCAGAATTTCTATAATTGTGATATAATAATAAAGGTATTTTCAATAAATCTGGATACGAAAAATGCCATTTGTGCAGATCATAATATATAGCATAACATTGCTTGCTGCAGCTGCGGTATTTTTCTTTTTGAGAAATACATACAAGAACCGAATTCGGAAAATCATATTTCCTAAAAAAGTCCTTAAAGAGAAGTGGGAGGAAGACAGAAAATTCAATGAATTATATCAAAAGAATAAGCAAAAAGAGTTGATCAAACATCAAGAAATGCTGCACGAAAAGCAAAAAGGTATACAGGTTTACAAAGAAGATCCAGAAATAGTTGATATTGCGAAGCCAGTAGGTAAATGGACAAAAATGGTTATGTTAAGTGGTGAATTTGTGCAGCGTTTGGCGCAGTTAATAAATAGAGAAGGTGGTAAGAAAGGGTTTTGGGAACTGTTTGTAAAAGCTCAGGCTTCAACTCAAGATAAACATAAAGGGAAAGGCAGATAATGTATCTGTTATATAGCCTATTTTCTGATATTAAACTTCTTGAATTATGTTAAGTTTTACAGCCAGTGTTGCCTCAGACACAAGGATGTCACCCCAGTGCTTGACACTGAGATCTAGCAAGCTTTGCTTGCAAATGGGTTTAACAAACTTAGATTTTTTGCGTCATTCCGTGTTGTTCCTATTTGGAATCCAGAAAAGTTGACACTGTGTTTTACATTAGGTTAATTAATTCCATACTTACCAATCTAGTGTTCAACCAGAATTCCTAGATTGTATATTAAATTAAAGCCGTAAGGCTATAATGAGCAAGGAGTGGTACT
>NZ_JACZHU010000145.1:0-966 GCF_020278605.1 Wolbachia endosymbiont of Mansonella perstans
TTACATGAATTTATCATGAATTACTACCGCATAAGCTGCTATGCAACAAGGCCATTGAGAATTCATATTGGGAGCAATTGTGCAGTAAATCAGTGTCAAGTGTTTTGCAATGTTCATATGTCAACTTGTATGATACCTTCCTGATAAGCCCAAATCATAATGTCCGTACACCATGCGCTAGGATGACAGGAGAAAGGGTGCTGAAATAGCACTGTCATAGAACTTCAGCTATGCTCTATGATTTTACATATTGAATTAATTATTTATACATCTTTACTAAAGCATAAATTCCACTGATATGGAAATTTACGCTTTCTTTAGAGAGATCACCTTATGCTTGATATTGAAAGATTAGCAAATTAGAGATTAAAGTTATGACAATCAATCAACAAGTAAATAAAGATATAACTAAATAAGAGTATTTCAATAATGGTGGTAAGGGATTTAATTCGCCACATATCATAGAAATAAAAGAACTAAATATTAAAGTAGAGGTTTATTCTCATGCTTTAAAAGCAAGTAAATTTGCTAAAATTGAAAGTGAGATAAGAGAAACAGCTGCTAATTTTAAAGATGCGTTCGGATTAGAACGCGGCAGTTCGGAACAAACATTTAAGTTTTATGTGTTCGATGATAAGGCTGACTACACTCACCTTGGCGGAAGCGAACGTTTCGGTTCTTATCTTGGAGATGAAGGTGGTAAAACTTACTATAAAGGAGAAGCTGGTATCGTTGCTGAGATGTATGTCTATCAGCAAGGCAGTGTTCATAACTTTCAGCATGAATTTGCACATGGTTTGACTTACTTAGCTATAGGAAGCCAGTCCTTACCTACAGTATTAATTGATGAAATTGCGGATTATTTTGAACACCACTCAGATCATAAGTTCAGTGCCCAAGGATCGAGCATTGATAAAACTGAAGCTGCAAGTTTAGATTTAAGTGAAATTTTAAAGTTACAGTATT
>NZ_JACZHU010000006.1:0-19601 GCF_020278605.1 Wolbachia endosymbiont of Mansonella perstans
GCTTAACATAGGTGAATTTGTATGTTCTATCTATTGCAAAAAACAAATATAACTTTCCTTCCTCTGTTCTGACTTCTGCGATATCAATATGAAAATAGCCTGCAGGATGTATAATTCATTTAATTACATATGAAAATTTTAGTTTGATTAAACGGATAAAAGCTGTATTACTATTTAATATAACTGAGAAATGAAATGATCCCGTAGCTCAGCCGGTAGAGCAACTGACTTTTAATCAGTGGGTCGCGCGTTCGATTCGCGCCGGGATCACTAAGGTTTCAAAAGCCATGGTGAAAGAACAAGACAAGATATTCACTAATTTGAGTGGTAAAGGAACTCCACTACTTAAGGATGCAAAAAAACGTGGTAGTTGGCAAAAAACAAAAGAACTACTGGGTTTAGGGTCAGAAAAAATCATTGATGAAGTAAAAAAATCTGGCTTAAGAGGTCGAGGAGGTGCAGGATTCTCTACCGGCCTTAAGTGGAGCTTTATGCCCAAAAATCCTTCAAAAGAACAACCAACATACTTAGTAGTCAACGCAGACGAGTCAGAGCCAGGTACATGCAAAGACAGAGATATATTACGATACGAGCCACACAAGCTACTTGAAGGTATTCTTCTGGCTGGAAGAGCAATCTGCGCGTCAGTTGCGTATATTTATATTAGGGGTGAGTTTTATAATGAATATTTAGTTCTAAAAAAAGCACTTGAGGAAGCCTATAGGGAAGGCCTAATTGGAAAAAATGCCTGTAAATCGGGCTATGACCTCGATGTATTTATACATAGGGGAGCAGGAGCTTACATATGTGGAGAAGAAACAGCTCAGCTTGAATCAATTGAAGGAAAAAAGGGCTTTCCTCGTATGAAGCCCCCATTTCCTGCAGATATTGGGCTTTTTGGCTGTCCAACCACGATAAACAACGTTGAAACTATAGCTATGGTTCCAGATATTCTTCGTCGTGGAGGAGAGTGGTTTGCATCTCTTGGCAAACCAAACAATACCGGTACTAAAATATTTTGTATTTCAGGACATGTAAACAGCCCGTGTAATGTTGAAGAAGAGCTTGGAATTTCACTACGTGAGTTAATTGAAAGATATGCGGATGGAGTGCGAGGGGGTTGGGATAATCTACTTGCTGTGATACCTGGCGGGTCTTCAGTGCCACTTATTCCTAAGTCTATATGCGATACTATTGAAATGGATTTTGATTCACTAAGAGCTGCACAATCAAGTCTTGGTACTGCTGCTGTTATAGTGATGGATAAATCAACTGACATAATAGCTGCAATAGGAAGGTTATCGCATTTCTATATGCATGAATCATGTGGGCAATGTACACCATGTCGTGAAGGTACTGGATGGATGTGGAGAATTATGAAAGGGATGGTAACAGGGAACATTAGACCTTGTGAAATAGATAAGTTACTTGATCTTACAACTCAAGTAGAGGGACATACGATTTGCGCACTCGGTGATGCTGCAGCTTGGCCGATTCAGGGATTAATTAGGCATTTCCGCCACGTTATCGAAGAGAGAGCACAATTCAGTAGAAATTGTGCGCGAACATCGTAGCCATAGTGGATACAAAAACCACTTGACAACCTTAGTCAGCTTCCTCATTACGATGCTGAAGCTATTTATTTAATTTCCCAATCTGTGCAGGCTAAAATGATGAAAAGACTTGTATTGGTGTGCTATTGTTTAGTTTTTTGCACTATGTGTATCTTATGTCTTTGATAAAACTTCTGTGGTTTTTACCTATACAAACTAAAACGCGCTTATAAGTCGTTTAAGACAGCGCCCAGCGTCAGATTTTAAAATAGAGAGTAGAATAGCTAGCTACCTCGGGGTTTTTTGTCTTTTTTTTCGCTTTAGTAAAATTTTTTAAAACTTATGACTAACATAAACTAAGTAAGAAGGTGTCATTCCAGTTTGGAATCCAACCTTCACGCAATTCCATCAAAAATGCTGTGTTTTAACAGCTACTTTTATGCTCACCAAATCAGTTTGCTTGTGTTTTTTGAGTAGACTTGCTAAACTAACAATACATTATGCTAAATTAATTCGACTAAGGGGTGATATGATTCCAAAAACGCGTACAAAGGCATTCAAAGCATTAGTATTACCAGAGAGTGCAGACGCAGAAAAGATTAAAAAGGCATATCACAAATTTGCACTTATATGGTATCCTGACAAATAGTCAAGTAAAAGCCAAGAGGAGCAAAATATAGCAACAGAAAAATTTAAAGAAACATCAGTAGCATATAGAATATTAACGGGCAAAATCAAGGAAGAATTCATCAGCCAACAGCCTAATGATGATTAGTACAAAAAATGAAGCGATTCGTATTTCAGTAAAGAAGAAAAAGATTTGTTTGACGCTCCTTCCCGTCAAGGTCTAACTAAAACAAAAACTCTGTTAAAACAAGTTCAAAACACCAACTCACCAGCCAAATTTTGCGATATAATTACTGGCAAGTCGATATTGCCTACATTGCAAAAGGTTCTTGCAATAATCCTGGGCCCGGCTGGATAGAACTCCTCGAAGAGTTTTATCAAAGTATAGTGCTACCAATTCAACACCAGCTATAAATGTGAATATTAATTAGTGAACTTAATGGTACGCCTTTATATGTTACGTGTAAACTAGGCAACCTTGATGTTGTAAATGTACTTTTAAAGTACAGAGTAGACCCTAATATGTATGGCTTTTTGTATAGCCACTACATTATGCTTTAAGAGAAAATAAAATTGATATTGCTAAGGTGCTTCTAAAACATAGAGCCAAAACTATAGGGTTGAAACCTTCTGAAATCATAAAATTTAGTAAGAATGTAGTGAAAGTGCCCTTACCATATTTATCTGATGAGGAAAAAGGCAGAATGTACAATCCATTGCTTACAGCGATCATGAGGAAACTGACCACGATATTGAAATTGTAAAATTACTATTGAATGCAGGTGCTGATCCTGGTCGTTTTATTCAACACGCTGACCCAAAAAAGAAAAGCAAGTTTGTAAAATTATGTAATGAATGTAAGGAAAGTATAATTAACAATCCACAAAAACAATCTTCAGGAAGAAGACGGGTAATTATAGTTCCAACGTTATTGTTTGATTCTATAGGTGCCACATTTGCTGCAATGGGAATTATACCTGAAATTACTGCTATTGGGGTAATTGCAACGGCTATATTATCAGGAATTGCTGGTGCTGTGATAGGTGGTACAGCGGAGTATCTTGTTGATGTAGCAATAAGTCAATGCTGTGGTGATCAACAGTATGCAGCTTAGTAGGCCAAATCTCTCCGGTATCCCAGCCACTAACACATAGCAGAATACCGATAAACCTTTAGCTATAGTATAAAAACCACACAGGACTATAAATGATGGATCAACATTGCTTTAAAGAGGGTACCCATGTTTTCAGTTAACCTCAGAAACTCGCCAAAAATCCTATTTTTTTGTTTATCACTTGCATTTTTCATCAAAGTCTGCGTTCTTTCTTTTATACCAAAAAGATATAAAAATTCTCTTTGAGTTAAAATCTCGCAATCTACATGTTTTAATGAATCTCTTAACGCTTGGAAGTTCACAAGTGCAGTAATATCGCTATTACCAACATTTTCAAGAAAATTGGCATATTTGTGTTGCTTTACCGATTGCAGAGTGCTCTTATACTCAGGATATACGTAGCCATAATCTATGATCAAAGCAGCTCCTTTGCTATTATATATCTTCTCCTCAAGCCTTTTTATTATTTCAATTCCAGCTGAACATACTTCCACTACTGCCCCGTCGAAAAGTTTTCTGTTTGTCATCTGAGTAGCTGATGCTAAAACACACGATTCTTTTTCCTGGACCTCAGTGTCGGCTACTTTGGATGACAAGGAAGGGGGAAATGATAAGAAGAAAGCACTAGGATAACGAGAAAGGGGCGCTGGAATGACACCATCTTTTTTTCTGGATTTCAGTGTCAAGCACTGGAGTGATGCTCCGTTATCCTTTTTTGTTACCCTATTTTCATACCATTCTCCGTTACGATACACAAACTGGTCTATTGGAAAAGCATCAAAGAACTCATTTGCTAAAAAAATAGCTGGTCGTTTTGGTAGGCTATCGATATTTTCGTGCCAGTTAATATCTAAACCCTTTAATTTTTCCTTTTGTATCTTCTGTAAAGCAGGACTTATTTCAACTAGGTGGACCGACACCGAATCAAAAAAGTCATTGTATTTTCTAGCGACTCTTATTACATCGTGGATAAGTGTTCCTTTGCCTGGCCCAAGTTCAACCAGAGAAAATTTTGATGGCTTCCCTAATTTTTCCCATGTATGCATTACCCACACTGCAATTATTTCACAAAACAATCGGCTGATTTCAGGTGCTGTAATAAAATCACCATCCTTGCCAAGTGGTAATTTACTCATATAATAGCCGTACTCTTTATGGTATAGAGCAGCATTCATGAAATCACTGATCGATATTGATCCTTGGTTTTTATCAATTAACTTGTGTACATAAGTGAGCATTATTAATAAGTGTTTAACTGTAGCATGTCATGATATAAAGTATTAGAATATTTACATGCGTAGTATAAACTTGAGAATTTATGGATAATAGTGTTTCAGCTATGGACAACCAAGATACCATCCTTACACATCGAAATGATGGCATTGAATACAAATTTGAAGAGATTGTCAAATTTGCAAAAAATAAGGTTATAAGCGATGATGGGTTGACTTTAGCAGAGGTATTTCAAGCTCTAGTTCAAATGTTAAATGGTGATCTAGCATTGGTAAAAAAAGTGCTAGCGTATGCTAATATTATGGCAAAGCATGGAATGAAGGTAGCAAAAGAGTCGCAATTGAGCAGAGCTGATGTCCTTCGGACTCTAAAAGGAAAAGAGAATGTCATCATCAGGCAAGATTTCATAAAGAAACCACCTCCTGCACCTGCTGTAAAACCAACCAAAAAGAAAAGTAGAGGTCTTTAGATGGGTGATTCCATAAAAAAATTTACTGTACAATGTGACTTCAAGGGACAAAGCTCGCCTTTTGCAATATACATAGGGAATCCAAAAAGCGACACTCATCCGATTCATCATCAAGATTCCTGGCTTGTAAAAGAGCGTGGAGGTAATATCCCAAGTAAAGTAAAAGAAAGCTTGCAGAAATTATACAAATTGTCTCAAGAAAATGGAGTTTCTTTTCCAAAGCTATGCGCGTATGCGATTACTATAGTTAGTAATGATAAAAAAAATGACAACAAGAAATAGATCCCTTGCATTTCTGCCATAATGCAGGAGATCTAGCGAAGCAGTTTAATTCCTCAATATTTCATTTATAGAAGTTTTCGATCTTGTCTTTTCATCCACTTTTTTTATTATAACTGCGCAATAGGTTGAAATGTTATTTTTGGATGGGCTAGATCCTGGTATCACTACAGAATAAGGCGGCACTTCGCCATAAAGTACCTTATTTGTTTCTCTATCAATAATTTTTGTTGATGCTCCAATAAAAACTCCCATGCCTAAAACCGCCCCTTCTCTTATTATAACACCTTCAGCTACTTCGCTGCGCGCTCCAATGAAGCAATTATCCTCTATGATAACTGGAGAAGCTTGAATAGGTTCTAAAACTCCTCCAATTCCCACTCCTCCAGAAATATGGCAGTTCTTTCCTATTTGTGCGCAGCTACCAATAGTTGACCAGATATCTATCATTGTGCCTGAATCAATATACGCACCAACATTAACAAAACTTGGCATCAGAACAACATTTGTACCTATGTAGGCAGATCGGCGGACAAAACATCCAGGAACTGCTCTAATTTTTAACTGGCAGAACCTTTCTGAATTCCATCCATCAAATTTATTGTTGATCTTATCACACCACCAATTGTCACTGCCTATTATTTTGCTTTCTTCAGTGAGAAAATGTAATAATATTGCCTGCTTTATCCATGTATGCACTACCCACTTTCCACCTGACAGCTTTTCTGCCACTCTAATTTTGCCACTGTCTAAGAGCTTAATTACCTCTCTAATTATTATTTTTGCTGCTTTTTTTACACTGCGATTGCCAAGTTCATTCCTGTTTTTCCAGATATTTTCCACGTCACTTTGTACTTTTTCTAGCTGCAGGTATTCCATTTATTACATATTGACAGTAAATTTATAGTTTTTTATAATTCGAACTTGTTACTACTCATTTGTAAGCGCTATGAAAATACAATGCAACAACTGTACTAAAACTTACTTAGTATCCTCTGAGCAAAGAGGCAAGTTTGGAAGGAAAGTGAAGTGTACAAACTGCAACCATACATGGTATGGATATTTACAAGAATCAGACAAGCTACACACTACGGGTATACAAGAAAAGAAAGTTGGTGGAAAGAGTTTTTTAGTGTTTACTACCTTAGCTTTTGCTGTAGTAGCAGGATTGTGTATCGCAATAGCTAGCCCTAGAAAAATGGGCAAGGTATATAAAACGATCGGTTCGTATAAGGATTCATAAGCTATAAATTAGGGTATAAGAAAAAGCAAACCGATAGCCTGAATATAAAAAGGCTTGACACAAGTAAATTTTATCAAGACTATCTTTTTTGACTAACTTAAGATCTAGCTAATGTGACATTAGATCTCTTGCACTATGGCAGAAAGCAGATTATGTAATAGATAAATATTTCTTGTACTCCAGCCTGGATTAGTTTATCCTTTAAGCAAGAATTACCTGGGGGCATAGCTCAGCTGGTAGAGCATCTGTTTTGCACGCAGAAGGTCAGCGGTTCGACCCCGCTTGCCTCCACCATATAATATTTCACAAGGCCAGCTACAATAGTTCACTTTATAACTCAAACAACCCTCTAAATGCCAATGAACAAATTAAAAAAGATCGCTTTTTGCCTAAAGGTTTAAGGAATCTACGATGCATTTTATTTGACTTCCCAATAACGATGGTTAGCATCAGAAAGAGTTTCACCTTATTCCTTTAACCTTGTAACGATGTTCTCTCTACCGATAAAATTTAATAATTTAGCGAGTTTTGGACCTGTTTTTGTTCCTGTTAGGGCTAAACGTAGTTGCATAAACAAGTCTTTTGCCTTTATATCCACTGTCCGTTGAATAGCTTTGACCCACTCTGATAATGTGTTCTCATTACAGTCACCTTGAGGCAATGCATTGAGAGCAACTTTTGCAAGTTCCTTATCGAAAATTACAGGTTCTATGTTGGACTTACATATCTGCCACCACTTGGCAACTTCAGAAAATATTTCTATATTACTTCTTATAAAATACCAAAATTCCGAGCAGTTCACTCCAATTTGATTTAAACGTTCCTCCACCATTGTAAATGACATTTGTTGTAGGACTTTGCTATTTAGCTTATACACTTCACTTAAGCTAAACTGCGCAGATGCTGAGCTAAATTTTTCAATATCAAATGAGTCAATTAAAGACTGAACGCTAACATGAGCCTCGATAGGGTCTGAAGTTCCAAGTTTTACTAAATAACTAGCTAGTGCCATTGGTTCAATTTCGTCTTCCTTGATGGATTTGATATCCAGTCCACCTTTGCGTTTTGATATTTTGCTATCATCAAAATGCAGCAGAGGAAGGTGAGCAAACTTCTGAATTTTCGCTTTTAATGCTTGAATCATCTGTATCTGCATTGCGGTATTAGTTATATGATCTTCCCCGCGTACAACATGGGTTACATTAAAGTCAATATCATCAATAACAGAAGATAAAATGTATGTGTAAATTCCATCTTCTCTTTTTACTATGGGGTCACTGATGTGACTTGCTGCAATGTTTATTTCACCTTTAACTTCATCATTCCACTTAACAACTTTGTTCCTATCCAACTTAAATCTAAAATGTGGTTTTCGTCCTTCCTGTTCATAACAAATTTTTTCTTGCTCAGTAAGAAATAATGCACTCCTGTCATATATCGGCGGTAGTCCATGTTTTAGCTGCAATTCACGTTTAATGTCTAACTCTTCTCTTGTTTCATAGCACGCATAAATATATCCTTCTTTTATTAACCACAAAAACATCTCATTGTAGCGCTCAAAACGCTCTGATTGCTTAAAGTTTGAATCCCAATCTATCCCGAACCATCTCAAGTCTTGTATGATGCTGTCTACGTATTTAACATCTGAACGCTGGAGATCAGTGTCATCGAAACGAAGTAGAAACTTTCCGTTTTGACTACGTGCGTACATCCAGCAAATGAGTGCAGTACGAACATTTCCTACATGAAGATAGCCAGTTGGGCTTGGAGCGAATCTTGTTAACATCCAATTTATGGTTCTGATTTGTTTTAATTTTATATAAATATATGATTAAAGCAAGGTATGTTGATGTAGATACAACCGCTTGGACCGGAAAAGGGCGTTGTCCAAGCAGCTGACACTTGCTATAGAAACGGAACAAAAAACCACTTGGCAAATCTCTACAATCCCCCTTACCATGATGTTTATAACAACGTTACAAAAAATAATATCATAGAATCCAATAGGATAATTCCTAGGGAATCTACAAAAAGCCAAATCTTTTTAATGCTATTTAGATGTAAAAGATAAGCCAAATTTTTACAAGAAGACATATTGAACTCTAACCAGACCATCTAAAATTGATAAATCTCAGGAAAACAAGATACCGCTATTATAGAGTAAACAGCTCGAGAAGCTCTACAGCTCTACAGAAAAAGCTGCTCAGAAAAGAGATATGTGAGCTTCTTTAACATAAACCTTATATGATTTCCAGCATCACATAAAGTAGTTGACTGTTACCGAAATGCCATTTAAGATATTTCTATAATATATTAATGAGAGGGTACAATAAATTTTAACCAATATGTAGAAGGTAACACTTTAGAAACATCAGATATAAATATTAAAATTAATGTAAAAGAGCTAGTAAACTTTCTACAGAAAAAAAACATTAAAATGCTTAGTTTGATAAATGTAGAAATTGATTGTGAAGATGTATAAAGAGTTAGTTAAACTTAAACATCTTACTTTGCTTACTTTAAGGAATAATAACTTGGTTTTATAAGGTACAGCGTATATAGGCCAAAGCAATCTAACAAATCTTACTTCACTTGAAATAAGTAATAACCATGTCGAAGACAAAGGTTTTACATTTTTAATTGGCAGCAAAGGTTTAAAAAATCTTACCTCACTGGATGTAGAAAACAACAACATTTTTGGAGGAGAGATGTTGCGTTATAAGAGAGATATAGCACTAAAAAATTTCATTTCACTTTATGTAGAAAGAAACAGTAAAAGGTTCTTAGATGATAAAAAGTTATCCTTGATAGTATAAAAGAAGAGGAAAGTAGAAGGAGGATAGAACAAGACAGAGAGGGAGCAGGTGCTTAGGTGAAAGCAATGGAACAGTCACCAAGACAAAACACCGAAGCACTTGAATGCTCTGTAGTAGAAGGTGGAACAAGAAATCGTGTATCTGAAGATGCTACACAAAAATTGGCAGCTAGAATAAAAAAAGTGACCAACAAGTAAGCAAAATAAATCTACCCGAAGAACCCTCTGTAAATTCACTGAAGCGGAATACTCAGCCTGTTCAGCAACAGGGTCAAGCTACTGGTAGTAGGTTAAGTGAACAGCATAATATGGCAGTAGCGCTTTCCAAACAAGATAAGCTACGTGAAATAGTACTTGATACTGAAACTACTGATCTTAGTACCAGATATGGTTACCGTATTATTGAAGTAGGGTGTGTGGAATCGATTAACCGTATCCCAAAAGGCAAAGTATTCTACCGGTATATCAATCCAGAAAGGCATATAGACAAACATGTATTTGGGACTCATGTTATTAGTGAAGAATTTTTAAAAGGTAAGACATTATTTTCAGAGGTTGCACTTGAATTCCTTGAATTTATGTTTAGCGATATCTTGGTAATTCACAACGCCCCGTTCGACGTTAGGTTACTGAATATGGAATTTGGTAAACTAAATGCTGGGTTAATCTCTTCATACAGAGTGACGGATACATTGCCACTTACGAGAAAAAAGTTTCCAGGGTCACCTGCATCTTTAAGTGCATTGTGTAAGCGTTTTGATATATCGCTGGAGAATAGAGAATTACACGGAGCACTAATTGATGCTCAGTTGCTTACAAAAGTTTACGTTAAGCTTACAGGGAATTCCTTGAATCAGTATAAAGTCATTCAGCATAAAGTACATAGCTTAGCTCGCAGGAAACATTCGCCAAATAATAATGAACAGTTACAAGATTTTGTACAGGATTATGAGAGGCATCAAACCGAAGTAGTCAGATCGAGAGAAGAAAGCTATCCAGATAGTCAACTGGATGAGGTGCAGCCAATATCGGGTGACCAGTCAATAAGCTCTTCACGTTCTGGTGGTAGCAGGTAGTAGTAAAGCAAGGACCAGTAACTGGCCAGCTCCATGGGGTTGCTAATTATTAAGGCTGGATATGAAAAAGTAAGAAACGTAGGGTTGGTGCGTTGCAGGTGTGGTTTACTACTCTACGCTTCTTTAATATTGAATTGGATCTTGACTAGGTCAACTACATTCATGCAAAAAACAGGTCCTCTTTAGCGTCACAAAAATTCATTTTTGAGAAAATAGTGAAAAACTAACAGCTTATGGAAAGCAAATGGTAAACTTTGGGTAAATAATTAGAAGCAAAAAGTCCTATGGGTAATTAAAACAGGCTATCGTGGCGGATTTACGTTATTCTAAAAGCACTATAAAGAGAGATCCATAAAACATAACTAGTGACTCTTACGGGATTTGAACCCGTGTTACCACCGTGAAAGGGTGATGTCCTAACCACTAGACGAAAGAGTCAATACAAGTTAACTAAGTTATACTGATTGTTCATATAAAGTCAATTCAATTGTTCATAGTGAAACGGAAAATAGACATGTTGCATAACCTAAACTACACAAAAAAAGCAAAAGAAACCCAGTTAGCTTGTTATTCACTATCTATCTTTTAAATTGGCGTTTTTTTATTGTCTTAAACGCTTCAACAAACGCATTTTAGCTTATACTAGGTGAAAACCCTGAAAGTTTATAAAGGCATGAGGTACACATAGTGCAAAAAATTAAACAACAGTACGCCAAGTACATTGAGTTTTTTGTTGTTTAATCTGTACGGACTGAAGATAAACAATAGCTTCAATACTATGATAAAGGTAATGGCAAAAGTTGTTAAGTAGTTTTTTGTTTTTATTGGATGACGTTATGACTTTTTTCCACTGTTGTCTATTCACTTTTTGTATAGTAGGAATCGGTATAAGCAGGTGCACCCCAGTTGGTAATTTTATAATTATAACCCACGCTTCCAGACTTTTTTGACCAAAAACTCCTGTTTCCTTACTCCTTTTTCTCCACTCATATAAAGCTGTCTTGCCAGTTTTAAACCTTCTGGCAACATTTGCTATGCTTTCTCCTCAATACTTTCTATAAACCTTCAAGTATTCTGGCACTATATTTTCAACTGATAATGGACGGATTTTTATTGTTTCAAGGTCAGTTGATTTTTCGATTGAGCTGCTCATCATAACTTCCACTTGATCTCGAGTAAGCATGGGATTTGTATTACCGGTTATAGGCTTTAGCAACATAGAAATGATCCTGCTTTCTAAGAAGAAAGCTATTAGCTTAGCCATTGAAAAAGGTACGTTGACTAACAAGCACTTTCTGTTAGTAACATTCAAAATAAACTTTAATAGGCTTTTAAAAGAATAGGTCTTTGGTCCGCCTATATTGTAGATTTTCTTATCTTTTTTGTTAAGGTTGATGATACGATATACCACTTCAGCTAGGTCGGTTACACATATTGGCTGAAATTTAGTTGTTCCACCGCCAATTAGCAGCAAAAAAGGAAGAGTTGTCGCTAACTTCGCAAATTTGTTAAAGAAACTATCTTCTTTGCCAAATACAAGACTGGGCCTAACTATTATTGCTTCTGGAAATGCTGAAGTTACAGCTTTTTCACCTTCCAATTTACTTTGAGCATATCTTGACAGCTTGCTATTTTCTATTCCCATAGCAGAAAAATGTATCATCATGGGTATGTTTTTTATCTTTGCAGCTCTTGCTATTCTTTCAGCTATGCCAACATGAATGGCATAGAAATCACGCTTTTTTGTCTCATATAATATTCCTACTAAGCTTATGACTGCATCACATTTCTCTACACTTTCCAAAATTGATTTTTCATTAGAAAAATCGCCTTTAAGTACTGATATTTGCCCTAAATTTCCACATAGTTTTAGGCAAGCAGCTTTCTCATGATCACGAGTAAATATTCTTATCAAATACCCCGCTGCTGCCAGGCGTCTTACGATATATTTTCCTATAAACCCTGTTCCACCAAAAATAACTACACGTTTTACCACGATTAAAACTTCTAATAACTTAACCCTAAATTAATACAGTAGTTTTATTTAATATTCTATTATGAATCTCTCTACTATAAGATCCATTTTCATTCCACGTGAGCCTTTAACTAGAATTACATCATTATTCTGAACAATATTAGCTAAATCACTTTTCAATTGATTGGTGTCAATAAAATGTGTGCCTTTTATATTGCTTGGCAAAAGTCTGTATAATTCTAACATAAATTTACCGACCGTATAAACTTTACTCACACTACATTCTAGGATAAAATCAAGCAACTTCGTATGAAATATTACGCTTTCATTACCAAGTTCTAGCATATCGCCGAGTAATGCTACCTTTCTCCGATTAGAATATGTACCTAAAGTCCTTATTGCAGCTTTCATTGAAGCAGGATTGGCGTTATAAGAATCATCAATCAAATGTACACACCTCCCATTGTATTTAGCTTTGTGAACACTACCTCTGCCCTTGGTTACACTAAAATTCTCAAGTGCAAGTGGTAATTTCGATAAATCAAGTCCGAGACTTTGTACAACTACTGCAACAGCTAACACAGAGTATGCAAAATGTTCACCTTGCGCATGTAAACTACAGTTTATGATCGGATTATTATTCAGTCTAATTTTTAAATTCAGCTTGCCATCATTTCTTATGAGGTCTAATAAATGAGCAGTAGCACTTTTATCTTTACCAAAACTTATTACATCTCTATTGGCATGTAATGAGAAATAGTCATAATATTTGTTATCTCCGTTCAAAACCAAAATACCGTTGTTTTTTATGCCATACAGAACTTCTAATTTTGCTTGTGCGATATCAAGTAGCGACGAAAATTTTTCAACATGTGCAGGCTCTACGTTGGTAATAACCGCGATATCAGGATTACTAATCTTCGATAACTCTTTTATTTCACCAGCTTTATTCATCCCCATTTCAAGAATTAAGTACTGGCAATTTTCTGGAGCTTTCAGAACTGTCAAAGGCAATCCTATATTATTATTCAAGTTACCTTCGTTTACATGAGACACTCCATATTGCGATAAAACAGTGTGCAGCATGTCCTTTGTAGTAGTTTTCCCTACACTACCTGTGATTGCAATAACTTTAGCACTAACAAGAACATTTCTAATGTAATATGATGCCACACCATGCAAAGCTTTGAGAGTATCTTGCACAACAATTAGAGGAAGATTTCTATATTTGCCTTCGCTTACTACCGCAGCTGCTGCCCCTTTCAAAAATGCTTCGTGTAAAAAATCATGTCCATCAAAGTTCTTCCCCTTAAGAGCAATAAATACATCACCTTCTTTTATGCTTCTTGTATCTGTTGAAATATTTAAGCTGTGTACCCAATTACGACTACCCACTTTTCTTCCGCCAGTAGCATCGATGATATTATTTGTGTTCCACTTGAACATAATTTAACCTTAAAACAAATTGAACAAAAAAGTAGCAAAAATACTACATGCTTAAGAAAATTTGTAAATAATAGTTGCAACCCCTATAAATTCATCTTATAATAGATATAAAAGTTTAAATGTTTTCATCTATAATTGAAGTGTGTTATAGTATTTAGTTGTGGAGAGCATCTTGAGGCATGTATATGGTAAAAGAAAAAAATGACTCAAATAAAAAATCTATCTGGGCTAAGGCAGGCCAGGCAGTTAAAAAAGGTGTGGAAACTACAAAAGGCGTAATTCTTCTTGTGCCTAAAGCACTCATTTACCCTATAAAGAAGCCGTTTGCTTCGTTTGGTGAAATGAAACATGATGCCAAAGTTTCGTTAAAGGAAGCTGTTGGTATGGATGTACCTGAAAAAGAAAGGAAATACGACTCAACTATAGAAACTACAAAAGCTAGTGAGAATCTTGGTATAAAAATAACAAAACAAGGGAAAGAAAAGGTAACTTTCTTAGCGTCAAGAACTTTGACGGGAGATATACCTTATTTGACGCCAGAACAATTAGGTAAGATAGAAGAACTAAATAAGAAAAACAAGTTTTCAAGCATAGATGTCTTTAGAGAAGAAAACAAAGTTGTAATTGAAGTTGATGTTGAGAAGATTACCAATGATATTAAAAACAATCCTGAACACAAAAGAAAGAGTCCGGGAGAGATAAAAGATCTTGTTCTCAAAGCAATTTATAATGAAGTTGATCACAATCTCAAAGACCTGGCGGGAATCACCGGTGGAGAGCTTAAAGTTCACACAGACCGGAAGCTACTACATGGTATCGCGGGAAAGTTATATCAAGAGTATGATGTTCAGAATAAATTAGCAGAGACTATAAAGTCTACAGAAAAGTCACCAAAGCAGTCTTCAGAAAGTATAACAGAGTCTTTTAACATGAGTAATCCTAACAGTTTTCCTTATGGTAAAAAAACTATATCCCCTACAAGAATACAACTATCACAAGATATGGAAAACCAAGTGAGAGAAGTTATTGGTAACGAGCCTGAAAATTTTCTATGTTTTAAAGGAGATACCTCTAATAACGAAACGAAGGAACTGTCATCTACACCTTTTGTGAAAGAACAAAAAAGGGGGAAATGACCTTAAAGTATGAGCAATGAAGGTTATGACAGTACTAACATTTTTGCTCAGATATTAAGGGGTGAGCTGCCTTGTGAGAAGGTGTACGAGAGTGAGGATGTGTTGGCATTTTATGATAAGTATCCTGACGCACCAGTTCACATCTTGGTCGTACCAAAAAGTCAATATATTTCATATGATGACTTTATTCTAAAAGCCTCTGCAGAGGAGATAGTAAGTTTCTTTAAAGTTGTAAGAGAGATAACACATAAGTATAATCTAGAAAAAACAGGATACAGATTAGTTACTAACTACGGTGAAAATGGAGAACAAGTTATATTGCATTTTCATGTGCATATTTTAGGTGGTAAAAGATTAGGAAAGCAAGTAAGTTTGTAGTGTTGCTTTCTATATATTTTGTTAAATGAGTGAATATTTAACCATAGTAATTTTTATCTGCGTATCAATCATAGTATCTCTTGCTTTGGGTATATTGCCGATGTTTCTTGCAGTGAGCAATCCTGATAGTGAAAAACTTTCGACATACGAGTGCGGTTCCAACCCTGTATCAAGAGCAAGAAAGAATTTTGACATTAAGTTTTACTTAGTTTCGATATTATTTATAATATTTGACTTAGAAATTGCTTTTCTTTTTCCTTGGGCTGTTTCTTTATCTAAAATAAGTTATTGTGGATTTTGGTCTATGATGATATTTCTTGCAATACTCGCTATAGGCTTTATCTATGAGTGGTGTAAAGGTGCATTAGAATGGGAGTAAGTTTATGATAGGTCAAATTCTATCTAATGATGATTGGGGTCGTTATAAGAAAGAAGGATTTCTTGTCACTAAATTTGGCGATTTTATAGACTATATAATGAATTGGGCAAGATCTGGCTCACTGTGGCCAATGACATTTGGTCTTGCATGCTGTGCAGTGGAGATGATGCACACTGCATCCAGTCGTTACGATCTTGATAGATACGGCATAATGTTTCGTGCAAGTCCAAGGCAAGCAGACGTTATGATTGTTGCTGGGACACTAACTAACAAAATGGCAGCGGCGTTGCGTAAGGTTTACGACCAAATGGCAGATCCAAAATACGTTGTATCCATGGGCAGTTGTGCAAATGGTGGTGGTTATTATCATTACTCTTACTCAGTAGTCCGTGGTTGTGATAGAATTATACCGGTTGATGTTTATGTTCCTGGATGTCCCCCAACCGCTGAGGCATTGCTATATGGAATGCTATGCTTACAAAATAAAATAAAACGAACCCAGAATATGCAACATGGATAAAACTGCAAAATATATACAAAAGAAGACCAAATGTGAATGCACTCAGCAAGGTGATGGTACTATTGTGATGTATTCAGCTTTAGAGGATATTGAAAATCACTTACTCTTTCTACGTGATGATGAGAAATGCAGGTTTGAATTATTAGTTGATATTTTTGGAGTTGATTATCCAGATAGAGAAAAACGTTTTGAGCTAATATACAACTTGCTCAGCATTGTATACAACATCAGGATACATATAAAGCTTCAGCTATATGAAAGTGATATGCCTCCAAGTGTAGCGAATATATTCAGTACAGCTTCATGGTTCGAGCGCGAAGTGTTCGATATGTACGGAATAGAATCCTCTAATCACCCCGATCTGCGTAGGATCCTAACGGATTATGGGTTCAAAGGTTATCCAATGTTAAAAGATTTTCCTCTCACTGGTTACGAGGAAGTTAGGTATGATATAGAAGCAAAAAAAGTTGTATATAATCCTATAGATTTACCGCAGGATTTTCGGATGTTTGATAGTTTATCCCCTTGGAAAGGTAAAGCTACAAAAGTAAATATGAAGGAGTAGAAAATGACAGTACAAAGAAAAAAAATATCTTTGATTGGTGCAGGAAATATCGGTGGAGCTCTTGCTCATATGATTGCGCTTAGGGAATTTGGTGACGTTGTTTTGCTTGATATCAGTGATGGGATACCGCAAGGTAAAGCACTTGACATTGCAGAATCATCCTCTATTGACAGGTTTAATACTAGCATCACTGGTACAAACAGGTACGAAGATATAAAAAACTCCGATGCAATTATAATAACCGCTGGTATTGCAAGAAAACCAGGAATGAGCAGAGACGATCTCCTTCAAACTAATGCCAAAGTAATGAAGGAGGTTGGTGAAAACATTAAAAAATATTCCCCAAACGCATTTGTAATAGTGGTTACCAATCCTTTGGACGCCATGGTTTCAGTGGTGCATAAATCTTCAAGCCTTCCAACTCACATGATTGTTGGAATGGCAGGAGTGCTTGATTCCTCTCGTTTTCGCTATTTTCTTGCAAGTGAGTTAAATATCTCAATTGAAGATATATCTGCTTTCGTGCTTGGAGGACATGGTGACACTATGGTACCACTCATTCACTGTACTTCCGTTGCTGGCATTCCTCTTACCCAAATCATTGATATGGGCTTCATTACACAGAAAAAAGTTGATGAAATAGTCAAGCGTACTCGTAATGGTGGGAAAGAGATAGTTGATTTACTGAAGTCTGGATCTGCGTACTATGCTCCTGCCTCTTCAGCCATATGTATGCTAGAATCATATTTAAAAGATAAAAGGCGTATACTACCATGTGCTGCTTACCTCAGTGGTGAATATAATGTGAGAGACCTATTCATTGGCGTTCCTGTAATTATTGGAAAAAACGGAGTTGAAAAGGTCTTAGAGGTTAAAATGGAAGATAGTGAACAACAAGAAATGTTCAACCAATCTGTGAAAGCAGTGAAAGATTTAGTGAAGTCTTTTTATTTATAAGTAAACTAATAATTTTGTAAAATTTCGTTAAGCTTGAGTTTCGCAAACAGCCTAAAAAAGTTGCTTGTAGTTACCTTTGCTACTTTATTGGGTGACTCATCCCACAATTTTGCCAGGCAATCCACAACATATTTTACCATTGCAGGCTCGTTTTTTTTCCTTCTGTAAGGTTCAGGTGACAGATACGGTGCGTCAGTTTCAACTAAAACACGCTCAAGTGGTACATCCTGCGCAATTTCTCTCAATAAGCTAGCATTCCTAAAAGTAATAATTCCAGAAAATGAAATATACAATCCCAAATCCATAGCTTGATAAGCAAGCTCTCTCGAAGAAGCAAAGCAGTGCATTACTCCACTAAAAGTGCCATTCTTCATTTCTGACTTTAACATGTCAATCATTTCATCATCAGCATTTCTAGTGTGAATGACTAAAGGCAACCCAGTTATTCTTGCTGTCTCTATGTGCAATGCGAAACTTTTTTTCTGATTGCTTCTGTTATTAGATTTATAAAAATCTAATCCGGTTTCACCGATGCTAATTACCTTTTGATTTTTGGTAAATTCAACTAGTTCATCAACACGTATGCACTCACCGTTTTCTACAGTAGTATCAAGTGAATGCACACCAACAGAGAAGTAAACGTAATTATAGGATGAAGAAATTTTTAACAACTTAGGAACATCATCAATGCTCACGCATATATTATGTAAAACTTTTACATCATTTTGCTCTGCCCTCGAAATTACTTTCGGTATTTCATCATCGGAAAAATAAATCAAATGGCAATGAGAATCTACTATCATGAACTTATTATAATTTCCATTTAATGATAGAGGCTTTTGTTTGAGAAAAAAACTCTTCTATCACTGTTTTATAAACTTCCTTTTTAA
This sequence comes from Wolbachia endosymbiont of Mansonella perstans, assembly GCF_020278605.1. Lineage (NCBI taxonomy): Bacteria > Pseudomonadati > Pseudomonadota > Alphaproteobacteria > Rickettsiales > Anaplasmataceae > Wolbachia > Wolbachia endosymbiont of Mansonella perstans. The sequence goes on from NZ_JACZHU010000006.1 coordinate 18,656, forward strand.
AGGATATAGCATTTGCTACCAAATCATCTATACTTTGCCAACGCCATTCTTTGAACTCTGGATGATCAGTATAGTTAATGTTAATGTCCTTATTCTCTCCACAAAACTTCATTAAGAACCATCTCTGCTTTTGGCCAGAATATCTCCCATTCCAACAAGTTGGTATAAATTCCTCAGGTAAGTTATAGTATATCCAACCCTTACTTTCGGCTATAATCTCTGCTTTATCAGTACCAACTTCCTCTAGCAACTCACGTAATGCTGCATGTTCGAACTCTTCACCATTATCAACCCCTCCTTGCGGCATTTGCCAGCAAAAGTCGCTATCAAAGCGTTTTCCAACAAAAACGTGCCCTTGCTTGTTAAACAGCATTATGCCAACACAAGGACGATATTTATCTTTCTGTTCAATCACGAGTACATTCTGTTAAATTATTTACAGAAGTTTTAACTAATTTTTCTCCATTATTCATCCCTTTAACAATTCTTTCTGCAACTTCCTTTGCACTCAAGTTCGAATTGTCAATTTCAAGTGAACCTTCAGGTACAAATAGCCTTTTTTCTCTAGTCCTTTTTATGGCAAAATCTAAATCAGTAATTTTACCTTCCTGATACCTCTTTTTTGATTCAATACGCTTTATTAGTTCTTCATTATCGCAATGTAATACTACAGGAAGAATTTCTACACCCATTTTTTCACCTAAATTCACCATTGAGCTGTATATTCTTTTGTCGTAAGAATCACCATCTATCAACTCATTTGTAAATATATAATGCTTTGATTTTATGTGATGTTCTCCTAGTACCGCTAGCATATTTTTTCTAACTGCAAAAATTTTTCCCATAGGTCATCGAAAACTTCAGCGTTTGGTAATTTAACTACGTTAAGTATAACATTGTTGAGTAGATTATTACTTACTATCACTGCATCAATAATCTCACTCAG
>NZ_JACZHU010000146.1:0-699 GCF_020278605.1 Wolbachia endosymbiont of Mansonella perstans
AGTTCGCTAAATCTCTAATCGTAGGGAAATTTTTTAATTTCCCATTGGAATTTGGCATAATGATGAAGTTTGGTATAAGACAATGCTTCAGTTTGCAGGTTGATCGTCAATACAGGTATATATTGAATGGAAAAAATTAGAGTTTATGTTGAGAAGGCGTTAGTTTAGAGCTTAGTCCAAGGCAAAGTTATTATCTTGCAATATCATGCAATTTAAGAAGAATGCCAATATTTCTTTTTTTATGGAAGGGATGGAGAGTGGTTGGGAGAAATAGTTGATACATTGCGTAAATTAGCGAAAGCTACACTTAAAGAATGCACCAAACAAGAGCAATATGAAGAAAATTTATATCTATATTATGCTATGGTAAAAAATGCCGCTTCAGGTAATATAATAAGGCAGGCAACTGAAATGGGGGTAACCTGCATCCAATTCATTTTGACGGAGCATACAGTAGTAAAAAGTGTTAACCTGGATAGAGCAAAATTACAAGCAATTAAAGCGGCAGGACAATGCGGTAGAACAAGTGTGCCAGAGATTTTGCCTCCTATTAATTTTTGTGATTTACCTGACTTTCAAGATAGAAGTTTTATTTTACGTGATGAAACGGGGCAAGGAAAGCCTCCTAATGAAGTTCTGAAAAACAAAAATTAATAGGAGGCAAAATCTCTGGCAAACTTGTTCTACCGCATTTTCCTG
>NZ_JACZHU010000146.1:709-942 GCF_020278605.1 Wolbachia endosymbiont of Mansonella perstans
AAAGCCTCCTAATGAAGTTCTGAAAAACACAAAAAATATTACTATTATTGTTGGTCCTGAAGGTGGTTTCTCGCACAATGAACTTAGCTTTGCTGATAAGTTCTGTCAGAAATTAAGTTTAGAAAAGGGAATTTTAAGGGTAGATACTGCTGTGGTTACTGCACTCACTTTGGCTAGTGTATAGCCCTTCTGATAACAGTCAGGAATAATCAAAGAAACACAAAATCTACGAC